>NZ_JABXJH010000020.1:0-52413 GCF_013373675.1 Bacteroides sp. L10-4 | reverse complement strand
CTGTCTTCCCCATCTGTGCCACCTTGTGCCAACCTATGCCCAAACCTACTGACAGTCAGTTGAAATGCTCAATTCTTCTCAAATCTTCATTTTATCCTATTCTTTTTCCCGAAAACCTTGCCTTACCGAAGGCATCTGCCGTCGGGCCCTTGTAGTTCACGGGCTGCCAAAGCCCGAATATTCACAATTAAAAAAAATAAAGAGACATGAACCAAGCATTTGCAACAAGCGCACCGCCGGCTCCCATGAGGATGCCCATGCCGGTAACGAGAAGAAAAAGGACGGTGGAACCCGAACCTGCCGTCAAGTTCCCGCCACGGGGGACGACAGGGCCGGTACACATCTCCACCCTGTTGAACCCGATTCTGGAAATCAGCCGCCATCCCGACAGGAACAGGCTGCTGGCCAAACTGTTCAGTGAAGAATAAAACCCAGTAATAACTTTTAATACATCAAATTATGTTTTTTACAGCAATCCACCAGATGATGACCGAAGGCGTGGATCTCACGCTTGTCATCCGCAAAGCGAACGGACAACTGACAGTATCCTTACTGCCGAAGTCGAACGGGCTGAAGGACGAAGCCCAGAACCACCTCGTACCACTGACCGTCAGCGGGCATCCGCAGGAACTGGACGCAGGCTTCCTACAAGCCGTAGCACGTCCTATACAGAAGACTACCGGACTGATTTCCAACATGGCGCAGTTCGAGGCGCAGGCTGAGAAGGCAGCGTCCGAGAGCAAGGCGGCAAAGGAGACCAAAGCGAAGGAGACGAAGGAGGAAAAGGAGAAGCGGGAGAAGTACGAGAAACATTTCAAGAAAGCGGAGGAACTGATCGCTGCCAAGAACCACAAGGAGGCGGTTACCGCACTCGGACAGGCACGTCTTTACGCCAAACCGCAGGACCAGAAGAAGATTGACGAGATGGTGGCGGAACAGACAAAGGCGATGAACAAGGGCAGTCTGTTTGAACTGATGGAAGAACCGGCTCCGCAGCCACAACAGCCGCAGGCACAACCGGCAGCCGCACCAGTCCAACAACCGCGGCAGGCTCCACAGTATCCTCAGCAACCGCAGGCACAGAGACCGATGGCGGCTCAGGCTCCTGGCGGACAGCAGAGACCGGCAGCCAATCCTCAGCAACAGCAGACAATGTGGCCACCGCAACAACCGCCGCAGGGACCGGCACAATATTACGCCCAGCCACAACCGCAACCCTATATGGGACAGCAGCCAGTACCGCAACAGGCTCCACAACCCGCACACGGGGGATACCATGGGACACATTGGCAGGAGCCGGTACAGCACCCTGAAGAACTCTCCCCACATTATCACGCCGGAGAGGATGAACCCAATTACCGTCCGGAGGATTACGAGGAATATCCCGATTTTCCGCAGTCCATGTTAGAAAATCATGTCTCACAATATCAAGCAGTATAAGATTATGGCACTCGAAGTAACAGGAATGGCACGCTCATTCACATTCAAGAAAGGCAGCGGAATGGTAACGCTCGATGATCCCAACCCGTCGGACAGCCCCGAAATGGTCATGAGCTATTACTCCAACTTCTACCCGGAGCTGACAACGGCAACGGTACATGGACCGGTCATCAAGGACGACAAAGCCGTGTACGAGTTCAAGACCACCATCGGGACCAAAGGATAGGAAGCATGAAGAAGGAACGAAAGAAAAAGAACAACAAGAAAAGGAAACCATGTGTACCATTGGACGAACAACAGTCAAGGCAGCTGGCGAGGCTCATCATCGGCCAGACGCGGAGGAATGTACGGTACGGCGTGAACAGGGAAGAACGGATTGCGGCTCCAAGCGGGGCCGTAATTCTTTTCTAAGCACAGCCTTCATACCGCTGGCACAGAATAATCTTACCGTGGATTGTTACGACAGCGGCGAATGCAACAGTATAAACGTAATCACGCGGGATAACTACGAATTCCTGCGTGATTCGTATTTCAGGTATTCCCTGCTATTGCAGAAGGAGGGCGTACACATGCCAGGAAACAGTATCGGGGAAGGCATCGCCAATCTGTACGATGAAATGAACACGCTTGTCGGTGACGAACTGCATGTCAACATCGAGCAGGAAGCCGGCAGGCTTTTCTTCCGGCTGTGGAAATACCACAAGTGGGGAAGTTTCACGCTGTACTACTTCCCGGTGAAGTTTCTGGAATCGCTCAATCCCATTTTAAGGAGGATTGCCATTACCTTTATCCATAAACTGATGAAAGCAAACGGCATTGATACATTCGTGGATTACGAAGAATCGGACTTTTTGTTTGAAATGCTTTCGGAGGATGACGGCAGCGACCCGGAGGAGTGGAAAGAACGCATGAAACTGCTGGACTCCTATCAGGAAGGGAAAATCGGCAGGCTGCTCAAACGGGTGGAATCGAAATCCTACTACAAGAACCTGCCGAAAGCACTGGATACATACGAACCCCAAAACGGGTTTGAACAGCCTTTGGTCGATGCGATGAAACGGGGTCTCCCGTTTCTGACGCCTGCACGGGGCATCATGCAATACGCTTATGACGCCTATTACTCGGAGAATCCGGACTTCCACCCGATGTACCTGCAACAGCAGATAAGGGTCGTGTATGACATCAACGACATTGTATCCGACTATCTCGTTGACTATTACAATTCCTGTAGCAGGGAGACCTACGACATCACTCCGGTGACTGCCCTTGACCTGTCGCCCGATACCGAAGAACTGTTCAGCATGGACGATTACCCGGAACGGTTCTTTCGGTGGGCGGACGAATTCATATCTTTAATCAGTTGAATTATGTTGGAAACGAATGAACTTACCCAAAAATTGAGGACGCTGCTCCATCCGAGGGCGGCGTTGATTGCCTATTCAGGCGAGAAAGACAACTCTTATGCCTCTGACAACAACTATTTTGTTGAGATAAGGGATATAGACGATAACGGAATGATGGGAGAAGGCCGGCCCGTCACGGTGGATTTCATGAACGAACTGGTGCGCGGTTATTCCGAAAGCCACAGCACCACGCCATACGGAAGGATTCCGCCCAATATGCTGTGGTGCGACCCGCGCAAGGGCAGTGAGAGGTATATCTGGTACAACTCCCCACAGAAACGGATGATGTTTTTCAAGGAATCCCTTCAAGTAGAGAATGCAAAATACAACCTGCCGGGAGTCATTTACGTGGCAGGTGGCAGTTCGTTGAGTATATATGCTTACAAGGACAAGAAACTGACGGAAAAGACGGAGCTTTATGCCGCACCGTTCTTCAACGTGACAGGGGCAAATGTCTGTCTGGGTTCCGCTAAAATAGACAAGCCGAGAGATTTGACCTACAAAAACCTGTTGGAGTATTGGGAGAAGAAGTTCTGGCTGACGGAGTTTTCACACCTGGGCGGAGGGGGCAACCCGACCAGATCAAACCTGATATTGGTGACAAAGGCCGCAAAGGACAAGCCTTTCAACCTCGACGAACTGAAACCTTTGAATAACTTGAAATTGAAAGATATATTGAAATGAAAAGAGTACACTACATAGATAACTATCTGCTGAACCCGCAGCACCCGGTCACGGTGAACCTGATCGGCGCGGGAGGAACCGGCTCGCAGGTATTGACCTGTCTGGCACGGCTGGACGTGACATTGCGGGCACTCGGACATCCGGGATTGTTCGTGACACTTTATGACCCGGACATAGTGACGGATGCCAACATCGGTCGCCAGCTTTTCGGCTGTTCCGACCTTGGACTGAACAAGGCGCAATGCCTGATTACCCGAGTGAACAATTTCTTCGGCAATGACTGGAAAGCGGTACCGGATATTTTCCCGACCGTGCTGAAAGATGCCAGACGGGATGACATGGCGAATATCACCGTCACCTGTACCGACAACATCAAGTCACGGCTTGACTTATGGAACGTATTGAAAGCCGTGCCCACCTCGAATTACCGTGATTACGAAACACCGCTTTACTGGATGGATTTCGGGAACACACAAAGTACGGGTCAGGTTGTGTTGGGAACCATACCCAAGAAAATAAAACAGCCCGCTTCCGAGTTGTACAAGACTGTCGATTCGTTGAAGGTCATTACCCGGTTCGTGAAATACGCGAGGGTGAAGGAGGCGGATTCAGGACCGAGCTGCTCCTTGGCGGAGGCGTTGGAAAAGCAGGACTTGTTCATCAACTCCACACTGGCACAACTCGGATGCAATATCCTTTGGAAGATGTTCCGTAACGGGATGTTGGAACATCACGGGCTGTTCCTTAATTTAGAAACGATGAAAGTGAATCCGATAATGATATAACTTGTTTAAAAGAGGATGAGCCAAATGCAAATTTTGTAAGAATCAAATCTAAACGAACATAATTTCACTTTACGCACATGTTAATAATTACCTGTCAATCCATTCCTTAAGCCTCTGCGCCTTTTCCTTACTCACTTGTATTTCCGTTTTCGGATAACCTTTCAAACGGACAATCAACTTTCCTCCAAAATAATTACCGAGGAACAAAACGTGCTCTACATTGATAATATATTGGCGGTTTGCCCGGAAGAAATAGTCGGGATTCAGTTGGTGTTCAAGTTCATCCATTGACACATTGACCACTTCGGAAGTGCCGTTGTTAAGACGGAGATATACAATCTTGTTTTCTGTTTCGATGTGGTTGATGTCCGAAACGCGCACGGTCTTATATCCGTCACGGTAAGGAAGCAAGAAACGCTCCCGATAACGGAACTTGTTCTTCTGTAAGGCATCGAAAAGCTGCTGTAGGTTTTCGTCGGTGTAATTCTTACCGGCTTTGGCCGCCTTGTCAATGGCCGCTTCAAGTTCATCCGAATCCAACGGTTTCAGAAGATAGTCGAAACTGTTGAACTTGAATGCTTGTACCGCATATTCGTCGTATGCGGTGGTAAATATGATGGGTATGGTTGCCGGGGCATATTTTAGAGCTTCGAAACTCAAACCGTCAGTCAAACGGATATCCGCCAGAATGAGGTTTGTGGTTTTGCCGGATTGAAAGAATTCGACCGTCTCTTTGATGCTGGCAAGAGGGCCTTCGACAATAAATGTTCTGTCAATGTCGTTCAGCAGCCTTATGAGGCGTTTGGCATTGCGTGGCTCGTCTTCAAGAATCAGTATGTTCATAGGGGATGGTGTTTTTTATGATGGGCAGACTTACCGAATAGAAGTTTTCGGCATTCTCTATCTTGACCTTTTTATCACAAAGCAAAGCGTATCGTTCTGTGATATTTTTAAGTCCTAAACCGGTTGATTCGATTGGGGACATCAAAGGTGACTTAAGATTGCTGACTGTTATATAATCATCGGACAGCTTTATGTCGATGACCAGCGGATGTTCAGATGAAAAGCTGTTATGTTTTATTGCGTTTTCCACAAGAAGCTGCAATACAGCCGGTGGAAGAAAACCTTTGCATTGTCTGACGCCCGGACTTACTTTTGCAATGACACCTTCGTCGTGGCGCACTTTCATCAAGTACAAGTATGAATCAAGAAACTTGATTTCGTCCGCGACAGGTATCAGGTTTCGGTCCAAGTTGGTGATGATGTATCGGTATACTTTCGACAGATTGCTCAGGAATTTTCCGGCAAGTCCGCTATCCTCCTCAATCAGCTCCAGCAGATTGTTGAAGTTGTTGAACATGAAATGCGGATTGATTTGCAGTTTCAGGGAATTGAGCTGTGACTGCAAGGCTATCTCCTTTTCTTTCATCAGTGCCATTTCAAGTGCCTGTTTCTCGTTGCGTGCCTTGATGTAAGACTGAAGATAGAACGTGTTGGCATAGACGTTTGACAAGAATGTGGAAATCATGGCAAAAGTATATGCGCCTTTCATGTTGAGGAGCTCGTCAAGAAGCCCGTTGCCGTTTTCACCCCATAAGAAGTTGAACAAAGAAATCATGCCGAATGCGACAACGTTGTTCAGGGTAAAAAGGCAGGAAGCATAGACAATCACCCACACATAAGATGTCCTAAATGGCAATACCCTAAAGACCAAAAAGGAAAATCCTAAAGAGATGTAGGTAAACAGCATACACAACAGATAATCGATGATATAATCGGCTATTGCCATCTCCGGTAATTGGCCGGCGGTTTCATCATCGAGTATAAACCACAGAATGAGGTAGAGCATATAGGAAACGGTTGATAACAACAGACCGTTCTTCCAATTCATTATTTTTATATTCTCGTTGGCCATATCAGATACAAAGTTACTTCATATTCCGCAAAAATAGGGATTTACATCTTTAGTTGATAGGATAAAACCGACTGAAACGGATAAAATCACCATTGAAGTGATGAAAATGAATGTTGAAACGGATGGAGTTGCACTTTATGTTTGCCGAAATACCATTTAGAAAATCTGTTTTTCAAAATAAACCGCCTATTTGGGCGGTTCAGATATAAATTTATCCGTTTCAGCCGAATTTTACTGTTACAGCCAAAGCAACACGGGTAATTTTGCATCCATATAGGGTAAATACCGCATGATAAAGTCTGAATCAACCAAATTTTTAAGTAGCATGAAACATTTAAGTTTTTTGAGAAGACATGCCAATATAGTATTCTGCTTACTTTTGTGTCTTGTCTATCAGAGAGCTGAATCTAAAGAATTGTTTGAAAACAATTCTTTAGATACTTGCTATGTGTTAGCTATTGCAAATGTCGATTTAACAACGGATTTGCAAAAAAAATATGAAGAGAGGAACATTGCAACGTCTGCGATTGTCGGATACAGCTTTAGTGATGATGAGGTGAAAATTTATTTGTTGGATGACAGGTATGATTTTGATCTGTATTCTATCCAGAAAGGAGATAGCATAACTTTACATTATCCTCATACGTCACAAGAGAAAGAGAAGAAAGCAATAGCTATACATAATCACAGTTTCCAAGAACGTATCAGAAAGAATGATAGCATCTATATTGATATTGATTTTTGGAATATTGAGAAGAAATTGAGTTTGCCCCCTTCTTTGGACGATGGCCTGTTCCTTAAATGGGAAATCGCAAAACGACGCTTTATAAAGCATATAGTAAAAGATAGCCAAGGCTTCCATAAATTAGATGTTGAGAACGAAGATGATTTACGTTTGTCCAAGCGTACATTCGGCCAGTTATATTGTATGTACATATTGGCACATAATGAGACCATGAGGCATGAAAAGTAACTTATTTGTTTTTTTATAAATGATTTTTGTATGAAGAAAATTCTATTGACATTGCTTCTCGCCCTGCCATTCTGCATGGTGGCGAAAGCACAAGATTTCAGAGTGGGAATAACGGGAGGTTACAATCTCAGTTCTCCAAGTGGTTACAAATCTCAGTCCGGTTTTCATGTCGGTGTAAAGGGAGAACTTGGTCTTCCTATAGTGACAAAAGGCCTTTACATGGACTTCGGATTGATGCTCTCTTCACATGGCTGGAAGAGTCCGGGATACTATTACGACGGTAACTATAACCCCTCTGCAGGCGAAAAACCGGACAAACCATCATCTGGCTATACTTCAGACAATAAGTGTACCCCTTACTACCTGAATATTCCCATCCATATCGGTTACAAGTTTCCCGTAGGACGGAACGTCAGTTTGTTCATCAACGCTGGACCATATTTTAACATCGGCCTGTTTGGTAAAGCAAAAGAAACCATCACTCCCGATAAGGGAACTGCCACGACAAAAGAGATGGTAGGCAATGTGTTCAGTGACAAGATGCTTAATCGCTTCGATTGGGGGCTGGGATTCCGTGCCGGAACGGAGATTGCCCGCCATATCCAGCTTTCCATTGGGTATGATTGGGGGATGAAGAATATAAACAAGAGTGGTGTGGACAACAAGAACAGGACATTTGTGGCATCTTGCGCTTATATGTTCTGAAATAGGTATTCGCAAATGACAAAAGCCATGAAAGTTTTCACGTATATCATGATGGTTGGGGCACTCTGTTGTTTGTTCTGCTACTCTAAAGAAAAAGAAGATGCACCAACAGGTGCTACATTCAATAAAACATTTGTTACTGGTTATTTGACACCCGAATCTATTGTCATATCAAAAATGAATTCAGGAATTAAAATCACGTTTAAGGGGGATTTGATTACTTCTGGTAGGAGTTTTGATGCTTTATCAATATATTACAATGATTTATCTTATAATAGATATACTATTGATGGACCACGTACGGCAATTAATGATAGTATATACAAGATTGAAGTCTACACTGTCGAGAATTTTGATGCATCGCATCCTGCTGGAAGTGATATTTCAGATTTGATAGAATGTAGGTATATTTCTTATTATGATTACATACAAAGTGGTTATAAGAAAGAAGATAAAGATGTTGGACAATATATAGATATGACAGAATATTGGGGAATTGAAGGAGCAAAGATGCTGAAAGATGAACTTACGAAAATAAATAATAGAAATACGAAGCTTATTGCACCAACCCTTGTTTTAAAATTCAAAAAAGAGCCAGAGAATAAAGGAAAATTCCAATTCAATTTAGTCTTTCATTTGGAAGAAAAAGAAATAAAAGATTCCATTGAATATGAATTTTAATATAAAACTATTCAAGTTTAGCTTTAAGATTTAAAGTATCATTATGTGGAAACAGAAATTGAAAATTTGCGGTATTAATCTGGCGGCATATATTGTGGTTCTCATTATCATGGCTATGTTGTCCGTTTGCTCCCGATTGTACGGGCAAGAAAAACCAATGTTGTCCCCTGAACATACCAAACGGATTGCACCGGGCATTGACACCACCAAACTGCCGTCTTTTGAATATGGAAAGTCATTTCTGTCTCCACATTTTGGTATCATTCACAAGAAGCCTGAAATGCTTTTGAATTTTCGCCCTGATTACACGTTAGGAATCCCTGTTGACCGTTCATCCTTACATAAAGGCGAATATCGCGTTGGCGGAGTTATTCATCGGTTTGACAAGGTGAATGTTTGGGGTCGTGGCAGACAGGAGAACATCATAGGAGTTGGCGTATCGAACTATGCTGAAGTTAAAACGGCATATTCTCCAAACGAGAGATGGAAATTGGGCATAAGCCTCTATGCGCACAAACTGAGTATTCCTCGTTCGAGTAGCAATACATTCGGAATGGGAGCCGATGTTTCCTATAAATTCTATCCCAAAACATCGCTTCATCTCTTTGGTACATACTATCTGTTGGATATGAAACCGAAGAGGTGTTTAGACGGCTATCATTATGGCGGTTATCTGTCTTTTGATTTGGCAGAACGATGGTCAATGGATGTGGGCATGAGACGTTATGGAAACAACTTGTTCCACCAGCAATGGACTGTGCCGATTATACGTCCGTCGTATAAGCATAACGGCAGCGAAATAAACGCTGATTTTGGTGGGATGTTCCAGCAAATCCTGAAAGGTTTATTCTTTAATCATTGACAAGTATGAAACAGAAAAAAAGCAAAATAACGATTATTGCAGTATGGATTCTGCTATGCGGATGCGTGGTATGTATGGAGTCGTGTAGCCATCTGCTATACAATCCGTCCAACAAGGCGGAACAAGTGACAGTGACTATTAAACAGCCCATAAAATAAAGTTCATATGATTATGCGATAATCTAAAATAAGATTGCAAAACCCGTAAGAAAGTTATTTCAAATAATGAATATGGCGTTTCGGATGCTGTTTTCGCCGTTTTAGATAAAATGTAATTGAAGAGCTTACACTGAAGTACTACTTTTGTTTTGCAATTGCATAAAAGAGCGTTCAACAAAACAACAAGGTTTTAAAAAAAAGAACAATGAAAAAAGTAAAATTTATCAAATTCACTATGGCGTTTTTCGCCTGTGTTCTTGCAGTAACCATGGGTTCCTGCGATAAGAACGATGACCCCAAAGTTCCAGATCTCAAGTGCACCCCTTCTAAGGTAGAAGTGGCTCCCGGTAAAACAGCAACGGTGACTGTAAGCGGTGGCACGGCTCCATTTACAGTGACCTCAAGTGATAGCAAGATTGCAACAGCTAAAGCAGACAAGAACACTATTACAATTACCGGTGTCAAAAATGGTACAGCGACCATACTCATCTCCGACTCAAAGAAACTTACAGGAAAGGTTCCTGTGATGGTCAAAGATATGGCATCCGAACTTGATTTCGATAAAAAGTCTATATCCGTAACTGCCGGGAAGGAAGAGACTGTCACTGTAAAAGGTGGTTCCGCTCCTTTTACAGCAACCGCCAAGGACACGAAAATTGCCACAGTCACAATCAAAGATGGAAAGATTATTATCAAAGGTGTCAAGGCTGGCAGCACTTCAGTGACTGTTACTGATAAGGATAAGAAAGCTGGAACTATTTCAGTTACAGTAAAATAAAGTGTTAAAAATCCTATTGGGAAGGAAGAAGAAACGCATGTATTTTTTCTTTCCAATAGGATTGTTATGTATTATGGTTTGCTAACAAAAATGAATGGAGTAATGGGATATCGAAAAAGGAGTCGTATTGACAATTGTCTTTTTATTAGTTATTTGCATGACAAATTGCCGTTCATGCTGCTACGGATAAGGGTCAGTAATAATTTTGGAGATAAACATGGATTATATAAGACCCCGTTATTGTATCCTTACCTAAGTTTTGGATATACTATTAAATAACGTCAATAGTTCAAAATGGAAAATCCACTTCCTTTGAAACTCATAGAAGAGCAAGAGTTATTTGAAAAACTGTTGGAACTTCTGGTTTTATCAACGCATTCTCCCAAAGGACGATTTTCAAAAGATAATAGTTACATTATATTTAAGAAAAAGATGGAAACAACAAAAGATGGGAACACTGTAAAATTGGTATTGCCTTTCCCTCATTTTTTGTGGATACTTGCCAACCAACCTGAGATCCTCAAAGGAAAAGCAAATAAAGTCAATAAAAACGGAGAGGATAATAAGTAATATTGACATACTGTGAGGCGTTGTCTTTATTCAGATCATCATGTTGCCCCCAATTAATTATTAATGACTGCATTTACATGTGGGCTCGGTGTATTCACTTCATCCTTATGTTTTCTGAAAATTATTATGAAGTGGGATAATCTTGCGTTTTATCTGGGGATAAATTACTGGAATGCAAACATTAATGGCAGCAGCAAATGGGGAAAGAATATGGCTGACAATCGGATACGGTTCGTTATTTTGATAACATAAATATTTTGGCAAAAATGCATAGTAAGAAATCAAATATTGGCATGGCGGCAAAGGCATTCCTGCTAACAGCTATAGGATTACCTATGGGGGTAAGTGCACAGGGGGTAATCGAGGAAAAGGCAGATACGATAGTTGTTTATCCGACACAGCACCTTGAGGAGGTTGTCATCGTGCATCAGATCCCGATAGTCAAACTAAAAACCGACAAGGTGACTTATCAGGTGAGTAATGATGTGGAGTCAAAGACACGCAGTGTATTGGACATACTGCGCAAGGTTCCTATGGTGACCGTGGACGGACGAAACAATATCATGGTAAACGGCTCCGCACAGTTCAAGGTTTATGTGGACGGAAGATTGAGTACTGTCATCACTCGCAATCCAAAACAGACGTTACGCAGTATGCCTGCCAGTCACGTGAAGAACATTGAAGTTATCACCAATCCAGGTGCCCAGTATGATGCAGAGGGAACTGGAGGTGTCCTTTGCATCACCACCAAGAAAGGTGGTGCCAAACAAGCATTGGCATTAGAAGATGACGGGTATGACGGAGCCACAAGTGGCTCCGTACACCTTCTGACAGGTATTCTGAGCAACGGAGTTGACGCCAGTCTCTCCGGTCAACAAAGCAAATGGTCGTATGACGTAAATTTGAACGGAGAATATATGTATTCAACGGGTATCATTGTAGAATCGGAGGTGACCGGCAACGGGACACGTCAATGGATGCGACAAAAGTCCTCATCGAAAATGCCATTCTCAATGGGCGAAGTTGGTGTGGGATACGAGATTGATTCCGTCCAATCACTCCATGTTTCCATGTCCACGACTTGGTTTGCTACAAAAGAAAAGAGCCGTCCCTCCTATCTTTACTCAGGCGGTATGTGGGGACAGGAGATGGCTTTCAGTGGTAGTCAGAAGATGAATATGAACGAGATTTCGGTAGATGGAGGCATCGATTACCAACGTCAGTGGGGTGACAGGGGCAGGCTGTTTGCGAGTTATCAGATAAGCCATGCTCCCAACCGAAATGATACAGAGAACAGATACGATGGTCTTGACACCTCCTTGCACCCCGAAATCACTTCCACTGTGAAGGACATCCGGACAGAAATTTGTGATCGCACCACACAACACCACCTATCCACCGACCTTACCATTCCGCTTACCCGGCATCAACAACTCAACACCGGTGTGAAGTTCTCCTTCGACCGTGGAGAGAGTCAGGCTACCGAAATGCGCTTTTTGAATGGCGGTTTCGTGGAACAAAAGGCGGCTGCCATGCACTACCGACAATCTCAAAACATAGCCGCCCTGTATGCCGAATGGGAGGCTCAATGGGGATGGCTGGGCTTGAAGGAGGGCCTTCGCTATGAACATACCTGGCAGAAATCACGCTATCTGAAGGGAGAAGGGAGTAAATTCTCGCTTCACTATGGCGACCTCGTACCATCCGTCTCTCTTACTGCCAAAGCTAAGGAGAACAGCACATTTGGCGTGAGCTACACCATGCGTATACGTCGGCCAAGAATCAATGAACTCGACCCATATGTCAATAAGTCCGACCCTACCCAGCTTTCGTATGGCAATCCCAACCTGAAAGCACAACATCTAAATAATCTGGCTATTGTACATACGTTGAGGGCAAATACGTTAGCAATGCGAATCAGCCTCAATCATTCATGGAGTAACGATGGTATTGTCCGGTATTCATCAATGAAGGACGGGCGTATAAATACCACCTTTGGCAATATAGCCAGAAATCGCAAGACATCGCTGAATGCTTATGCCTCATGGAATGCGACACGTTCAACCCGCTTGATGCTGAATGGAGAGGTGGGCTATAGTGACATGCGAAGCCGGGAGATTGATGCCCGTAACTATGGTTGGCATGGTAACCTGAATCTGGGGTGGCAACAGAATCTGCCTTGGCAGTTGAAATGGAGCAGTAATCTGGAATGGATGTCGCGTCGGTACTCTCTCCAAGGTTACGATTCGGGTATGATGATGATAAGCGCAACACTCGCACGCTCCTTCCTCAATGACAAACTGGATGTGGCTATCAGTGGCATGAGCGGTTTAGGTCATGGTGGTAAAATGTATTGGGAGTCGGTATCTCGCACCAAGGACTTCACGAATATATCACGATTCATTGAACCCATGCAGGACATCACCATAGGTATCACTTATACGTTTGGTGGAAAAAGTAGGAAATATACAGAAAAAACCGTATCGGATTCATTTGAAATGGGGGACAGTCGTATCGTAAAACAGCAGACAAAACGAAGAGGAAAATTATGAATCGTATTTAGCATGAATGCAACTATCCGGACTGTTTTGAGAGCAACCCAGATTAAAATAATTGATGGTGATATATTTTATCTTATGAGACAAGATATTATCGTTCTCTGTGTAGTGAAAAATAATTAGGAAGAATCGCTAAACTGAATTAGCCAATGACTGTTGGTAAACAAGAAAGGGATGTCACGGACAACAAGATGCTGTCCGTCATTCCAGTAGCAGGAATATTTTTCAAGTTTCTCCTGTTCAATGCAATATGGTGTTATTACACCACCTTTACACCTTTTTCATGCTGGGAATCGTATGCCACTGCTTTTGTGGCAACCCTTCTGTTGTCTGTCCCTTATATATTGACAAGGCATATTGCGGCAGGCGTGCTTGTCATGTCTGTGCTGGATATATGGATGGTTGCCAACCTGATGTATTACCGTACCTATTTTTCAGCCATTCCTCTGTCAAGTTATATGTTGGCGGGAAATCTTGCAGACTTCCTGCCAAGCGTGACCGCTTCGTTACGATGGTGTGATTTATTGTTCCCAATTTCGACAGTCGTCACCGTATTCCTTACATTTCGGATAGGTTGCCGGCAGAAAATCACATTGCGATTTAGCAGACGGACATATTTCGTATTGCTGATTTTTTCATGTGCCCTGTTAAGTATCAATTTATCCGTCCGGGGAGGTTTCATTGCGATATACAGGGCATTGAGGTCATCCGCACATCAACACGCCAGTGGCCCGCCACTCTACACGCTGTTCGGCACACTTTATTTTGATTATGCGGAGGAGTTGCCCGAACTTACAGAAGAACAGGAGCGTGAGATTCATATCTGGCTCTCCGGAAGACCGCCGCTTGTTCCCGTACCGGACATTGAATGCAGGGACAACTGCATCCTTATTTTGGCTGAATCACTGGAAAGTTGGGTGTTGAATCTTACGGTCGAAAATCAGGAAATCACACCTTACCTTAACAAGCTCCTCAAAGAGCCATCCACGCTGTATGCGCCCCATGTGCTTACACAAGTCAACGGAGGGCGTTCCATTGACGCCCAGTTGCTTATGCTTGCCGGTCTGTTGCCATTGCAGACCGGCGCATACAGTTGCCGTTTCCCTTTCAATACATACCACACTTTGCCCAAAGCTATGAAGGAGCTGAAAGGCGCACGTAACTATCTTCTCACGGTGGACAAGACAAAGACATGGAACCAAGGAGCAGTGGCACGGAGTTTCGGGATAGACACAATTATCTCTTATCCCGATTTCCGAATGACAGAAACATTCGGAAATCGGAAGCGACTGGGTGATAAGGCATTTTTTGCCCAATGCATGGAAAAGATTGAAAAAGGAGAAGTTTGGCACTCCGGTGAAAACGTATTTATCCAGATGGTCACTTATTCCGGTCATTCACCGTTCAAGATGCCCGAATCGCTTAAAACCGTTCATTTCTCTAATCGGGTTCCCGAAATCATGGCAGACTATATGACAGTGGCGCATTATACAGACGAAGCTATCGGGAAATTCGTGGAATATCTGAAAAACCGTCCCGAATATGAACGTACAATGGTTGTAATAACCGGTGACCACGAGGGCTTGGCAGACCACCGGAAAGAACTGTGCCATACAAAGGCTGGGAAAGGAATAATTTCCGAAGACGAGTTCACACCATTCATAGTATTGAACTCTCCTGTTCCGATGCACTATCTCAAAGTTATGGGACAGATTGACATATATCCTACTCTTCTGAATTTACTCGGTCTGGAAAAATTCCGATGGAGCGGTATTGGTCAAAGCATTCTTGACCCTCGAAAGCCGGGCATTGCCATCAGTCCGAAAAGAAAAATAGAAGGTGATACCTTGCATATATCTGCGGATGAACTTTTACGGATGCAGCAATCTCAAGTAATCTCTGACCGGATAATACGATTCGATAAATTGAAAGATCTACGATAGCCGATACTTCGGAAGTCATTTTTGTTGTTTCAGGCGTGTTTTTCTCTGTTTCGATTGTATTCCGATTGCTACGACCTCGGATACGAAATAATTTTGCACCTAAAAAATGAATAACATGATTATCGAAACGATTAAACGGCTGTCAATAGATATGTTCATTGCAATCATGGCGATTGAAGCAATTGTCATTGCGGCAATCGCTTTGTCGCTTTTGATTGGTACGTTTTGCAAATAATCCCACAGGACATGGAGCAAAAGGAAATATATATCGAAACCGAACGAATTATCATTCGAAATTTCAAGCAGAAGGATGCCGAAGGATTGTTGGAGTATCTTTCTAATCCTCGTGTGAATTGCTTTGCCGGAGACCGCCTTTGTTCCGAAGAGGCGGCATGGGCATATATGCAGTATTCCCCGAAAGACATGCTGCGCTATGCGGTGAGTCTGAAAAAAGATGACTTTATTATCGGTGACGTGTTTGCTTTGCGTGAGAATGAGGACACTTATAATGTGGGGTGGCATTTCAACAAACGTTTTGAAGGCAAAGGATTCGCTTGTGAAGCGGCAGCCGGATTGTTGGATTATCTTTTCCGGGAGGCGGGCGCACGGCGTATCTATGGATTTGTGGAAGATGACAATATCCACTCCAAACGCTTATGCGAACGTCTTGGTATGCGCCGCGAAGGATGTTTCAAAGAGTTTGTGACATTCGTAAACAATCCTGACGGCTCCCCAAAATATGAAGATACCTGTGTTTATGCCATTCTCGAAAAAGAGTGGAATACCATCCGTCAGTGGTGACACACCAAACCTATTATGAATTAATACAAAACAAGAAGAAAATATGAACAAGCAATTCATTATCACGAATTTCGCCGCATTTGCTCTCATGCTGTTCCTGCCGACCGGATGCAGGCAGGCGGACGGCAAGCAGGATGCGGTGCAGAGTTATCGGGTCATAAAGGTCGCGGCAAGTCCGGTGGAAATCTCCGAGTCCTATTCCGCCGCCATACGCGGACGGCAGGATGTGGACATCCTGCCGCAAATATCCGGGCGCATTATCCGTCTGAAAGTGAAAGAGGGTGAACGGGTGAAGACCGGTCAAGTATTGGCTGTAATTGACCAAGTGCCCTATCGGGCGGCATTACGCACGGCGCAGGCCAATGTCAGCGCGGCACAGGCAAAAGTGGAAACGGCAAGAATCGAGCTGCGGGGCAAGCAGGCATTGTTTGACGAGAAGGTCATAT
The DNA here is from genome assembly GCF_013373675.1 of Bacteroides sp. L10-4. Taxonomy (NCBI): domain Bacteria; kingdom Pseudomonadati; phylum Bacteroidota; class Bacteroidia; order Bacteroidales; family Bacteroidaceae; genus Bacteroides; species Bacteroides sp. L10-4. The sequence continues at coordinate 35,711 of NZ_JABXJH010000020.1, read as the reverse complement.
CCGACTACGAGCTTTCTCTCGCCCGGAACCAACTGGCAGTGGCGTGTGCTGAACTCGAACAGGCAAAGGCACAAGAATCGGATGCACGCAACAATCTCTCCTATACGGAAATCAAAAGCCCGAGCAACGGAGTAGTAGGCACATTGCCCTATCGCATCGGTGCGCTTGTCGGTCCCAATATGGCACAGCCTTTCACGGTCGTGTCCGACAATGCGGAGATGTATGCCTATTTCTCCATTTCGGAGAATATGCTACGGCGATATTCGGCTCGCTATGGCTCGATTGACAGCATGATAGCCGGGACGCCGGAAGTGGGCCTGCAACTCAACGACGGCAGCCTGTACAAGGCGAAAGGACGTATTGAAACCGTAAGCGGCGTGGTGGATCCTGTTACCGGAACGGTACAAATCAAAGCCCTGTTCCCCAATCCCGACCGCGAACTGTTGAGTGGCAGCATCGGCAATGTCATCCTTCAAAACCCGAAAACGGAGGCCGTAACCATTCCCATGACCGCCACCGTGGAACTGCAGGACAAGATTATCGCTTACCGTCTGAAAAACGGACAGGCGGAAGCCGCCTATCTCACGGTGGACCGCCTGAACGACGGCAACCGGTTTATCGTAAAAGAAGGTCTTTCGGTCGGTGACACCATTGTCGCCGAAGGCGTGGGACTGGTGAGAGAAGGCATGAGCATAACCCCTAAAAACGAAACGAAATGAACCTGCGATTTTTTATAGACCGCCCGGTGTTTTCGGGCGTTATCTCGGTGGTGATTGTACTGTTGGGCATGATTTCCATGTTTTCCTTGCCGGTGGAACAATACCCCGACATCGCACCTCCGACCATCAACGTATTCGCAACTTATCCGGGAGCAAACGCTGAAACCGTGCAGAAGGCAGTGATAACCCCTCTGGAAGAAGCCATCAACGGAGTGGAAGACATGACCTATATGACTTCCACGGCATCGAATACGGGAGATGCTTCCATCAACATCTATTTCAAACAGGGAACCAACGCGGACATGGCGGCGGTAAACGTGCAGAACCGCGTGAACGGCGCACTGAGCCAACTTCCGGCGGAAGCCACCAAGACCGGTGTCACCACTGAAAAGCAGCAGAATGCCGAACTGATGACTTTCGCGCTCTATTCGCCCGATGACCGCTTCGACCAGACCTTCCTGAACAATTACGTGAAAATCAATGTCGAGCCGAGGCTGAAACGTATCAGCGGCGTGGGAAAGGCACAGTTGTTCGGTTCCAACTACAGCATGCGACTTTGGCTGCGTCCCGACAAGATGGCGCAATACGGGCTTATCCCCGATGACATCTCTGCCGTACTTGCACGACAGAACATCGAGGCCGCCACCGGCTCCTTCGGTGCCAATCATCCTACCGCCAATGAATACACGATGAAATACCGCGGACGCTTGTCCGGAGCGGAAGAGTTCGGTGAGCTGGTCGTCAAGTCACTGCCGGGCGGCAATGTGCTTCGGTTGAAAGAGGTTGCCGATGTGGAACTGGGCGATGAATACTACAACTATTCCTCCGAGGTGAACGGGCATCCGGCAGCTATGATGCTCATCAACCAGAAAGCTGGGTCCAATGCATCAAGCACCATCAAGGAGATTCACGAAGTGCTTGACGACCTTAGCCGGGACTTGCCCGAAGGGACGGAATTCGTGGTGCTTACCGATACCAACAAGTTCCTGTATGCCTCCATCCACTCTGTCCTCCGCACCTTATTGGAAGCGATACTTCTGGTCATCGTGGTGGTGTATGTGTTCTTGCAGGACATCAAGTCAACGCTTATCCCTACCATATCCATCTTCGTTTCCATCATCGGCACATTTGCCGTGATGTCCATGATTGGATTCTCCATCAACCTGCTCACCCTGTTCGCGCTTGTGCTTGCCATCGGAACCGTGGTCGATGATGCCATTGTGGTGGTGGAAGCGGTGCAGGCGAAGTTCGATGAGGGCTATCAATCAGCAGTTCTCGCGGCTGATGATGCCATGAAAGGCGTTTCGTCGGCTATCCTGACCTCTACCATAATCTTTATGGCAGTGTTTTTCCCCGTAGCCATGATGGGCGGGACTTCGGGAGCGTTCTACACGCAGTTCGGTATCACGATGGCTGTTGCCGTGGGAATCTCGGCAGTCAATGCCTTCACACTCTCACCGGCACTTTGCGCGCTGCTGCTGAAACCCTATATCGATGAGCAGGGCAACACTAAGAACAATTTTGCAGCCCGTTTCCGTAAAGCGTTCAATGCCGTCTTCGACAGTCTGAGCCGACGCTATGTACGTGGAGTGATGTTCATTATCCATCGCCGATGGCTGTTGTGGAGCATCATAGGCATTTCTTTCGGGTTGCTGGTGCTGCTGGTCAATGTCACAAAGACGGGACTTATTCCCGAAGAGGACACCGGGACGGTCATGGTGAGCATGAACACGAAGCCCGGCACATCCATGGCTCAGACAAGTAAGGTGATGGAGCGTATCAACAGCCGTCTCGACAGCATCGGCGAGATTGAATACAGCGGTGCGGTAGCCGGTTTCTCTTTCAGCGGTTCCGGTCCCTCGCAGGCGATGTATTTCGTGACACTCAAAGACTGGGAGGATCGTAAGGGAGAGGGGCAGTCGGTGAATGATGTCATCGGAAAGATTTATGCCGCCACTTCAGATATTCCCGATGCCACGGTGTTCGCCATGTCGCCTCCGATGATTGCCGGGTACGGCATGGGAAACGGTTTCGAGCTTTATTTGCAGGACAAGGCGGGCGGAAACATCGCCGCTTTCAAGGAAGAGGCGGACAAGTTTGTCGAAGCCTTGTCGCAACGACCCGAAATCGGCGAAGTCTATTCCTCCTTTGCCACGGACTATCCGCAATACTGGGTGGATATCGATGCCGCCAAATGTGAGCAGTCGGGTGTGTCGCCCGCAGATGTGCTTTCCACATTGTCGGGCTATTATACCGGACAATATGTTTCCGACTTTAACCGGTTCTCCAAGCTCTACCATGTGACCATGCAGGCTCCGGCGGAATATCGTGTGAATGCGGAATCCCTGCACCACATGTATGTGCGCGCCTCCGATGGCGGCATGTCGCCTTTGAGCCGGTTCGTGCGCCTGACCAAGACCAACGGCCCGTCAGACCTCACCCGTTTCAACCTGTTCAACGCCATCTCGATTAGCGGGTCGCCGGCGCAGGGTTACAGTTCAGGGCAGGTGCTCGAAGCCATCGGCGAGACGGCACGTGAAGTGCTTCCGTCAAATTACACATACGAGTTTGGCGGCATTTCGCGTGAGGAAAGCAAGACGACCAACAATGCCACGCTTATATTCCTGCTCTGCATGGTTCTGGTCTATCTGATTCTGTGCGCCTTGTATGAGAGCGTGTTCATACCCTTCGCGGTTCTGTTGTCGGTGCCTTGCGGACTAATGGGCAGTTTCCTGTTTGCGTGGCTCTTCGGTCTGGAGAACAACATCTACATGCAGACCGGATTAATCATGATTATCGGCCTGCTTGCCAAGACCGCCATCCTGCTTACCGAATACGCCGGCAAGCGGCGGTCGGAAGGCATGACGCTGGCACAGGCAGCATACAGTGCGGCAAAAGTCCGCCTGCGCCCTATATTGATGACTGTGCTGTCCATGGTGTTCGGTCTTGTCCCGCTGATGATGGCGCACGGAGTGGGTGCCAACGGCAGCCGTTCGCTTGCCACAGGTGTAATCGGTGGAATGATTGTCGGTACTTTGGCTCTGTTGTTCCTTGTGCCGTCATTGTTTATTGTATTCCAATATATTCAAGAACGTGTTAAGCATAATTAAATGAAGAAGACAGTAATATATATCATATTGTCGGGATGGATGTTTGCCGGTTGTGGCACATACAGCCGGTATCATCGTCCTGACCTCTCAACGGAGAATCTGTATCGGGACGTACCGGCGGACATTGATACAACGACCATCGCGTCCCTGTCGTGGCGGGAAATGTTTACCGACCCGAAACTCCAGTCCTTGATTGAAACCGGACTTGAACGGAACACAGACCTCAATGTGGCACGGTTACGCGTGGAAGCGACAGAAGCCGTCCTGATGACTGCCAGACTATCATATCTTCCATCACTGGGACTGACTGCCGAAGGTAATGCCAATAAACATGACGGAGCAACGGCAAAGACATATAATGTGGGAGCGTCGGCAAGCTGGGAACTGGACATCTTCGGCAAACTTACGGCGGCAAAGCGTGGTGCAGCCGCCGCGTTACAAGGAAGCCGTGCCTACCGGCAGGCCGTACAGACACAGCTTGTCGCCACTATTGCAGACAGTTACTACACCCTTGCCATGCTTGACGCACAAATGGCAATAAGTAACCGGACTTTGGAGAACTGGCGGACTACCGTACGTACTCTTGAAGCGTTGAAAAAAGTGGGGAAATCAAACGAAGCCGGCGTATTGCAGGCAAAGGCGAACGTGATGCGACTCGAAGCATCCCTGTTATCCATACGCAAGAGTATTTCCGAAACAGAAAATGCCCTGTCTGCGATACTTGCCATGCCGTCACACTCGATTGGACGAAGTAATCTGGCCGAGGCTGCTTTCCCCGATACTGTCTCGATTGGAGTCCCTTTGCAACTGCTTTCCAACCGTCCCGACGTGCGTCAGGCTGAAATGGAACTGGCGCAGGCGTTCTACGCCACCAATGCGGCTCGTGCCGCCTTCTATCCCAATATTACCCTCTCGGGGACTCTTGGATGGACTAATAACGGCGGTGGCGTAATCGTAAATCCCGGACAATGGTTGCTCAATGCCATCGGTTCCCTGACACAGCCCTTATTCAACCGGGGCACAAACATCGCCAACTTGAAGATAGCCAAAAGCCGTCAGGAAGAAGCCAAACTGTTGTTCCGGCAATCATTGCTGAACGCTGGAAAAGAAGTGAACGATGCTCTGACTGCATGGCAGACGGCAAAATCGCAAATTGAAATCAATGCTCGACAGGTTGAAACATTATGCGATGCTGTGCGAAAGACAGAATCGCTTATGCGTCATTCCAATGCCACCTATCTGGAAGTGTTGACCGCCCAACAGTCTCTTCTCGAAGCGGAAGTGCAACAGCTACAAACTCGTTTTGAACGCATACAAAGTGTAATCAAACTTTATCATGTGTTGGGAGGAGGAATGTAACTGCAATAAATAGAAAAATTTGAAATTATTATTAGTGTTATTCATCTTGGATATTTTTCGTGATTCTGCCGCATGTAGATATTGTACGAAAGCAATATTTGGATTGTAAAATATCAAGCCAATGAAAATACTTTTGCAGCATAAAATATTTATAGGATACTTTCTTTTAATGGCGATCATTGGCAGCATGGTCGCTATTGTTCTGCACGAGCGTAGTCGTGTACAGAAAATAGAGAATGAATCAATCGCTATTTTTCAAACCCAGCACAATATCAATACCACACACCGCTATGTGACCACGTTAGTAACTTATGGTGAATCCGTCATGGTATGGAATGATGAGGATTCTGGGGCTTACCGGGAACGACGTGTACGGACTGATTCCATGCTGCAAACATTACGTACACAATGTAAGGATTTCATACAACCCGAACAGATAGATTCTCTTCGTACATTGTTAGCAGCTAAAGAAGACCATCTGTTTCAAATAATGGAAGCGACCCGAGAACAAAAGAAAACGGATAGCCTTCTATTTCATCAAAAACCGACTGTAACGACACAGACAACCACCCGGACCGTTACCCGAAAGAAGAAAGGTATCGCCGGATTCTTCGGTGGCAAGGAAACCGTACAGATGCCGGTTGTTACAACCAGGCAAACCGCACCGGATAAGGAACTGATCTCGTTGTTGAATAAACGGAAACGGGACATAGAAACTTATACGGACAGCCTGCGGTTGTGCAATAGGGAACTCAACCGGAAATTGCGTTTACTTATTACAAGTCTGGATGAGCAGACATGGAACGCCTTCAGGAGCAAGGAAGAGCGTCTGAAAGCTTCCTACGAACATTCGACTTTGGTCATTACCGGCTTGATTATATTCTCAATCATCCTGTTGTTCATTTCGTATCTTGTCATACAACGGGATATTAAGGTCAAGGCAAAAAACAGGAAGCATCTGGAAGAAACGATAGAGCAGAACATCGCGCTGTTAGAAATGCGGAAGAATATCATCCTGACAATCTCTCATGACATCCGCGCCCCTCTGAACGTAATCAGCGGCAGTGCGGAACTTGCCGTGGATACCCGTGAAAAGAAACGCAGGAACACGCACCTGAACAACATCAGGATCGTGTGCCGGCACGTTGTACACCTGCTTAACAACCTGCTGGACGTGTACCGCCTGAACGAGGCCAAGGAAACCCGCAACGATGTGCCGTTCAACCTGAATGCCCTGTTGGAACGCATTGCCTTCGGCTTCTCCCACGTAATCAATAACAAAGGCATCCTATTCAATCACGATTTTACCGGTACCGATGTCAAGCTTTGCGGTGACGTGGACCGTATCGAACAGATTCTGGACAACCTGCTTAGCAATGCCGTCAAATTTACAGAAACCGGCACAATCAGCTTGAATGCTCGTTATAACAAAGGGGAGTTGGTGTTGGAAATCAAGGATACCGGCATTGGCATGAGTGAAGATGCGCTTTTACGTATCTTCCGCCCGTTTGAACGATTGGGTTCCGTCAGAAACGCGGAGGGTTTCGGATTGGGCCTGCCGATAACAAAAGGTCTTGTCAACCTGCTTGGCGGGACAATAGACGTGACGAGCGGCATTGACCAGGGTAGCACGTTCCGTGTTACACTTCCATTGAAAACCACGGATGAAACGGTAGAGAGCGAGAACTTGATAATTCCACATCCGGCACATTTGCCTCGGAATGTACTTGTCATTGATGACGACACGATGCTGTTGAATGTGATAAAGGAAATGCTGGAGCGTAACGGGATGAATTGTACTACCTGCGTAACCTCCAAGGACGTGGTCAAGGCGATGCGGGGCAAGGATTATGACCTGCTGCTTTCCGACATTCAAATGCCGGGTACCAACGGTATTGATTTATTAACCCTATTGCGCAACTCGAACATCGGAAACTCCCGTACCATCCCTATTGTAGCCATGACCGCACGCGGAGACAGGGACAAGGAAGCTTTTCTCCATGCCGGATTTACGGACTACATCTATAAACCGTTTTCATCCTCGGAACTGCTCGGCCTGCTTTCGAGGATGAAGACAGACAGGCGGGAGAAAAAACCGGAGGTTGATTTCAGTTTGGTCCTTTCAGAGGTCAATGACAAGCACAAGGCACTGCTTTCTCTTATATCCCAATCAGAGAAAGACCGAGAAGAACTTGATGCCGCCATGAAAAACGGCGACAGGCATAAGTTGCGTGAAATCACCCACCGTATGCAACCGATGTGGGAGTTCCTACGGATGGAAGAGCCCCTGCTGGCTTACCGTGCTTTGTTGAAAGACAGTAAAACAAGCGACAAAGAGTTAAAAGAATATACCCGGCAGATAATAGACAGCACCGCCATGCTCATCAAGGCGGCGGAAGCCGAGATAAAAAGACTGACAAATGAAACGGAAGATACTGATAGTTGAAGACAACGTGGGGCTGTCGCAAATACAGAAAGACTGGCTTTCCCGGGCCGGTTATGACGCTGTGACAGCCATGAGCGAGCCGATAGCCCGCTCGTTGATACGCAAAACGCAGTTCGACCTTATATTGTCGGACGTGCGGTTGCCGGAAGGCGACGGCATTTCCCTGTTGGAATGGTTGCGCAAGGAGAAGAAAGACATCCCGTTCATCATAACGACCGAATTCGTTTCCGTCCCGGACGTTGTGCGTACCATCAAACTGGGAGCCAGGGACTACCTGCCCAAACCGGTACACCGGGAACATCTGTTGGAACTGGCGGAAGATGTGTTCCACCCGGTAGCCACCGTGAGAAAGCAGGAACGGCAGTTGTTCCGCCGTATAAGTCCCATGATCCTGAAAGTGGAGAAATTCGCCAGACTGGTCGCCCCGTCCGATATGTCCGTGATGATACTCGGGGCCAACGGGACCGGCAAGGAGTCGGTGGCGCAGACCATCCATGACAATAGCGAACGATACGGCAAGCCTTTTGTCGCCGTAAACTGCGGCGCGTTACCCCGTGAGCTGGCAGCCTCGCTGTTCTTCGGGCATGAGAAAGGCGCGTTCACCGGGGCGGACACGGCAAAGACCGGATATTTTGACCTGGCGAAAGGCGGCACACTGTTCCTTGACGAGATAGGCACGATGCCGCATGAAATCCAATCCATGCTGTTACGAGTATTGCAGGAGAATGTATATACCCCGATAGGAAGCGGCAGGGAACGGATTTCGGATGTCAGGGTCATTTCCGCGACAAACGAGAATATGGAACAGGCCATCAAGGAGGGACGGTTCAGGGAAGACCTTTACCATCGTCTGAACGAGTTTGAGATCCGGCAGCCCTCCCTGGAGGAATGCCCGGAAGATATCATTCCGTTGGCGGAGTTTTTCCGTGAACGTTTCTCGAAAGAACTGAAAAGGACTACGCAAGGATTTACCGAAGAGACCAAACAGAGGATGCTTGCCTACCGGTGGCCGGGCAACGTGCGTGAACTCCGAAACCGTGTCAAGCGTGCCGTACTGGTCTCTGAGTCTCCGATGCTTGACGTGGATGGATTGGAAATAACTGTCTGTGTATGTAGAAATGAAGAAACAGACACACTTGCAATCCTGCCTCTGAAAGGTGAAGCATTTGAGAAAGAAAGCATTATCAGGGCTCTCAAAGCCTGCAACGGTCACCGGGAACAAGCGGCTGGAATGCTGAACATCAACCCGGCAACACTGTACAGGAAGATGAAGAAATACGGGCTGAAATGAATTTGACGACTAAAAATAGTGCAAATGTCACTGAATATGTGTACTTTTGCATTTAAATAGCGAAAAATGCGGCGTGCTGTCTAATGGGCAGTTGCCGTTTATATATAGACATAAGACCGCAAGCGTCCTAATGGGAATCTGGAAAATGAACATTAACAGGAACTATTGCGTGATTGCTTATGCTATGCCTTGGCATAGCGTGCATTCACCTATTCCTGTTAAGGGCATTCCAGAGCCTCCATTAGAAATAGCGTGGATTGCACGCTTCTTTTTTACAGTTTCCGGTTGAAAAAGAATTAAAGCTATGGCAAGGATTCAAGTTGTGACGGCAATAACATTGGACGGTTTCCTTCCGGAACCGGCCGGAGCACTTGTGTCCTGGGTAAGAAACGACAGGCGGGGTTTCCCCTTTTGGCGTGAACGCTGCTCGGCCCTTATATTGCCCCATTCCATCCTTGATTTGCTTTGCGAGAAAGACAACAGGGACGATTCATTCATTTACCTTGCTGAAATCATAGAACCGGAATCGGTGGAGCTGCTTCGCGGGCTTTTCCTCTATGATCTTGTTGATGAACTTGTGGTTTACCAGCTGCCGTTTTCTGCCGGACAAGGGATTCCCGTGTTGAATACATTCCGACCACAACATTGGGAACTGCATAAAACCACCTCTTTTTCCAACGGCATCTGCCGTCTGATCTACCGCAAATCTTGCAAGATGTAACTTGCATTTTGCGAAAAAACTTGCATTTTGCAAGAACATTTTCATCTCCACTTTTCATACTAAAAATTTTTATTCCGCTGTATTTCAATGGAATGCCAATGCCATTCAGTGAAATACATGGTCATTGGTACGCCATTAGCCCTATATGTAGTATAACCTGTTGCGCGACAAGGTGTAAGCAAAACTATTATTTACACTAAAGACAGAATGCATTATGCTACAGATAAACAGCGAAAGTGTCCAAATAATGCTCATGCAAATCATGGAACGGTTTGATAGGATCGACCGTACCCTGGAGCGGATGAACAAGTTGAAAGAGTGTCTGGAAGGCGACACACTTCTGGATAACTATGACCTTTGCCAATTGCTCGGTATCACCAAACGCACGCTGGCACGTTACCGCCAGAAGAAGTATGTCACCTATTACATGATTGACGGACGGACTTACTACAAGGCCTCCGAAGTGGAAGCGTTCCTCAACCAAAAAGGGAAGGTGTTGCCCCCAAAACTGAAAAATCGGATGGATGTTCAACTCAAAAAATGACTGGTATGGAAATAGTATGTATCGACAAACAGACGTTCGATGAACTTCGGGTACGTTTCGGCAAACTGGAGGAAAAGGTAATGGGTATGTGCCGTCCGGTGGAAGACCTCGGCTTAAAAAAGTGGCTTGACAACCAGGAGGTGTGCGAGATATTGCGCATATCCAAAAAGACGCTTCAGGTGTACCGTGACAAGGGTATCCTGCCTTACTCACGCATCAAGCACAAGATTTTCTTCAAAACCGAAGACGTACACAAACTATTGGAATCGAATTACTACCACTTAAAACGAGAACTATGAGCTATCATTTTTTAGAACGGAAAGACCCGCGTGTCGATGTCCTGTTTCAGGGACTTGACAATATGGAGCGGTTAATCGCAGCGATGGAGGACACCCCTAAATCCGTATTCCACGGCGAACGTTTCCTGACGGACGAGGAACTATCCAAAATTCTGAGGGTCAGCAGACGGACATTGCAGGAATACCGCACACTTGGTGTTGTCCCTTACTATCTGGTACAGGGCAAGGCTCTCTACAAGGAATCGGACATCCTTAAAATATTGGAAGATTCCTACAAGCGGTGCAAGGAAGATATGCGGTGGGTGTGACATGACAAAACGGAGAAACGGCCCGTTCATAGGGACATGCGTTTCTCCGTTCTTGATTTTCAGATAGCGCGGGGGGGCCTTTTTCTGCCTTTCCGAGCGGTGAAATCCTCCTCGCAAAGTTCAGTCGTGCTGCTGAAACCGCTTGCTTTCAAAGCCTTCATGTCCTCGTCCACTTTCTTGTCCGTCACCTGCGCGTAAAGTTGCGTTGTAGAAATCGACATGTGTCCCATCATGCGGCTAACCGTCTCTATCGGGACTCCGAGTGAGAGTGTGACATGGGTTCCGAAATTATGCCGGGCCTGGTGGAAGGTCAAATCGAAACCGTACACCTTTCCCAGTTCCCGCGTCAGCAGGATAAAATAGCCGCGGCGGTAAACATTGAACACATTATCCCCTTGTCGCTGGTTCCGGTATTTTTCAATGATTCGTAAGGGAATATCCAACAGGCGGACGGATGAAAGCGTGTCTGTCTTTTGACGGCGTATGTGAATCCACCATGCGCCGTCTTCGGACTGTGTGATGTCACTTGTCTTCAACCTTTTCAAGTCCGCGTAAGCCAGTCCGGTAAAGGTCGAAAACAGGAACATGTCCCTCACGAATTGCAGTTGAGGTTTCTCCACGGGAGTCTCCATAAGTTTCTTGAGGTCTTCCAGCTTCATGTGGCGGCTCTTCCGTCGTGGCAACGCAGGGTGGAGACGGCAGTACGGGTCACGGCGGAGCGTTCCCTGGCTGACTGCCAGTTTGGTCATCTTTTTCAGGCGGTACAGATGCTCATGCACGGTCTTGGGCATCATGTGGCAGTCCTTGCAAAGGAACAGTTCAAAATCATCATAGAAATTCTTGTCAAGGCTACGTAGCGTGACATCTTCCACGCCTTTCTTATCCTTGATGAAAGCGGAAAGGTGCTTGTACGATCTCAAGTAAGAATCAAGCGTTTCCTTGATGCGGTCCAGCCCAACACGTCTTCTGAAATCTTCGTTATGTTCCCGGAAGAGAGCCAGCAGGGTAAGCGGTTTCAGCCCGACACCCATTACGGCGTTCTTCACCAGTTCCGCCGTGATGAATCCCAGGCTGTTCTTAATCCGGTTGTAATGTCCGGTAATCTCCTCCGTCAATTCGTCTATGGCACGGTTCACTGTCACCGCATTCGCACTGCGTCCGTTGGCAAGGCCTTTTTCCGGATTCCAGATGTCGGGATTGACGGATACCTTCGTGCCAATCTGTTCCCATTCGGCATCAATGCTTACCTTGCACAATAATTGACAGGTTCCGTCCTTGCGCATTTTGGTGCGGTTGATATAAAACAGTATCGCGAATGTACTGCGATGTCTGATGGTTTTGTCTGCATGTTCACTTTTCTTTTTCATCTTATTGCGTTTTAGTCGTTTGTCAAATAACCACGGAGAAGCGTTCCGCTATCCTCTCGTTCAGCACACGGGTGTCGGCATTTATCTTGTCGTCAGTCACTTTGGCATAGATTTGGGTCGTCTCAATCCGGGCGTGTCCCAACATCTTGCTGACCGTTTCAAGCGGAACCCCATGTCCGAGCGTGATTTCGGTCGCATAGGTATGGCGGCCGGCATGAAAAACCAGCGGACAGTCTATGTCACAGAGTTTTGCGATACGTTTTAAGTTAAGGTTCATCGTGCTGTTGGAATACATGGGTAGCAGTTTCCCGTCCGGCGCTGTGTCCCTGTATTTCTCCATGATATGTAACGGCAGGTCCAGCAGGGGGATTTCAAACTCGACTCCGGTTTTCCGGCGCGAGCTTCTGATCCACCATGTGCCGTCATCGGCAAGTGACAGATGCTCTTTCGACAGAAGCCGCATATCACTGTACGGGATGCCGGTGTAGCATGAGAAGAGGAACAAATCCCGTGTGAGATAAAGGTTCGGTCTGTGAAGAGGCATGGTCATAAGCCGTTGCAGTTCCTCGGATGTGAGATACCTCCGTTTCTGTTTCGGGCGCACGGGTTCATAGCCGGTAAACGGGTAGGTGGTGATGATGCCGTCCGCTACGGCTTCACCAACGATGATTTTCAACTGCACGGTCAGGTTGATAATCGTTCCCGGAGAGAGGCGACAATCTGTCCGAAGGTGCGAATCGTAATCCTGTATGAAGGAGAGGGTCAATGCCGAAAACGGGATATCCGACAAGTTGTACTTTTCCCGCATGAACCTTTCCACATGGTTGTAGGCGTTCCGATAGCTTCTCAAACTGCCTTCGGTCCGGTTTACACCCACGCGCTTCGCGAAGTTCTCAATAAACGTGCGGAAGTAGCTCAATAACGTTGTCTGTTCACCAGCCATACCCAACAGCAGACTTTTGACATCATCCGCAGTCACACTGTCACGAACAACCGACAGTTCAGCATAGATTCCCAATGCCATCGCACGGATTTCATCCAGCCGATTGTTGATTTCCTTCGCCTTCACACTTTTGCCTGAAGCACGCCCCGAACTCCATATTGCCTGCGGCACACGGAGTTTCAGGCTGAAAGCCGCTTCAGAATACTTGCCGATGTTCAGCCTTGCCATTACAGGACACATACCATCGGCATCCGCCTCGCTCTTTTTGAGGTAGAACGACACCTTTACATTCGCTTGTTCCATAACCTTTTACTTTGTTTGCAAAATTACCGGATATCGAGCAAATGAACGGCATGACGAATATAGCGGAATATGGAAAGAAGCTCCATGCGTAACATTCAGAACCCGTATTTTTTCCCTTTAGCGAAAAAAGCATTAACTTTGTACTCGCAAAATATGAGTGAAACAGCGTTCTTTACGGTGATGTCAGTGGCAGTGCATAGACCTTTTTCCAATATTGTTTTCGACCTTGAACAGGCAACGGATAAGTAGCAATTTATTTTCCTAACTCCTCCAAAACGGGGCAAAACCATATAATGGACGAATATAGGTAAAACCTACATATCTCCCTTTTATTCCAATAGTTTGCATTATTCCTGCGAAATCCATCCGTATGTGAGCGAGTTTATTTATATTTGTCATACCAGGCCTGAATCTGAGGCTGGAGCTGGGCAGTAAACATGGAATCCACCAAGGCATTGCGCATATATTGATAGATATTGTCGGCTATGTCCTCGGCGGTAGCTTCTGCGTCATAGAGCACACTCTTGATACTGTCGGAGAAAGAGTTGAACGCTTTCCTTACCTCCTCTCCAGAGTCTTTCCACGCGTCACTGATTTCCCCGGCAGCATCGGCGACCTCCTTGCTCAACCCGTCAATGTCATTCTTGATGTTTGTACGCTCTTCATCGGTTACAAGTCCATCCTCTGAGTATTCCTTCCATTTTTCCCAGATGGCCTTGATACGCGGTTCGTACTGTTCAAGGTACATTGCCTCAATAAGCTCTTTCCGCATGGAATCGGAGATATTCTTGGCAACAGTCTCAGCAGTAACTTCCGTATCATACAAGGAACTTAATATCCCATCGGAGAATGATTTGAATTCCTCCTCAAGTTCTTTCTTTAGGTTGCTCTCAGTAATGCCAAGAGTATCACTCAGAATATCCTTAGCGGCCGTAATGTCGTTAGCCAACTTCTCCGCTTCGTTTCTTAACGCATCCTTTTCAGCGCCGGTTATGTCACCGTCAGACATGGCTTCCTGAACCTTCTTGTATAACTCCTCTATCTGCGGTTGGAAGCTATCAGTGAACATCTTATCAACCATCTGCTGACGGATGTACTCAAAGATGTTGTCTGTCACATCCTCGGCAGTGGCTTCGACAGAGGACATGGCAGACTTGACGCTATCAACAAACGACTGCAAGTCTTCGGCGTTCTTCAGCTTGTCAGCAAACAAACTATTAACGTCCTCTACGCCCTTCATCATCTGCTCAATGTATTGGTCAATCTGAGAGCCGAGTTGTGCCATGTCACTCTCGGACAATCCGTCTTTGGAAAGCCCCTCAAAGGTCTTGTACAACTCTTCCATCTTGCTCTTGTACTCCTTTTCATACAGAGCGTTAATCATTGCCTGACGGAAGTAATCATAGATATTATCAGAAACATCCTTGGCCGTCACATCAAGGGAAGTAAGAGAACTCTGCATACTACCGATGAAATCCTCATAGTTATCCGTGCTACTGTCGGTATCCTCTTTGGTCCATCCGAAAATTTCCGCAAGCTTGTCACGTTCGGCAAGTGCGGAACCGGCAATTGCGTCATACTGCTTCCGAAGAGCCTCCATCTCCTCCTTCGTAATGCCTCCTTGGTCTTTATTGGCCTGGGCAAAGGCATCGTACCACGTTTGAAGGTCCTCGGTAAATTTGTTGCCTACCATTGTGGTAAGCACGGCACGCTGCATATATCCGCTGAAACTGTCAGAAAAGTCTTTCGCGGAACTGCCCATATCCATGAGGGTATCCACAAAACTGTCGAAAACGCTATCGAACGTTGTCTGTGTCAGTTGTTCACTAATCTGGTTCTGAATATCCTCAATCCTTTCCTCTCCATCTATAATGCCGTTCAAATATTCTTGCACGTCACCGTCCATCTTCGCCCAGAAGGCAGGAGCTTCGGATTTAAGTTTCTCCAATTGCTCAACAGTGAGGTCAAACAGTCCGGTCATTCTTCCGGTCCCGATAAACTCTTTGGCGGCATTGACTGACATGTCGAGTGCGTCGGCAATGTCCTGCCAGTCGCTTGACGAGGTGTTCTTTGCCATCCGCTTGCCAATGGAATGGGAACCTGCAGATGCACCGGAATTAAGGCGCTCTTTTCCCAGCAGGCGATATGCCTCAATCTGCTTTTCAACAAGGCCAAGCGCCTCTTCTCCTACCTTGTCTGCCTCCATGCCGTAGGAAATGCTGATGTATTCCTGCTTCTTGTCTATCAGTTCATCCCATATCTCATTGAGCCTGGTGTACTCCTCAACCATCTCGTTATAGTGGGAATAATCGGCACCGAACATCCCGTCCAATGCGGACACTACAGAGGAAATTCCAGAAACCGCACTCATTGCGCCTCCGACAATATCACCCGACATGATTTGCCCGACCCCGGATGCCGTTTGTCCTAAGCCGCCAAGCGCATCAATGGCACTTGTTATCTTACTGTCGTCAAATCCGAATATGTCGGCGATACTTGAGCCAAACTCATTCAATGCAGGGGCAAAAGACGTCACAGTATTTCCTATATCGGTGATTCCTTGACCGATTTTCTTGGAATCGTTGCCACCCTTTTTTATGGCTTCTATCCCTTTCTCCAAGTCAGAGACGAAAGCCTGCCACGGTGATTTGCCTTTAAGTTCATCCTTTAACCCTTTGATTGCGTCTGTAACATCCTTGATGGATATTTCCCCTTTTTCTATCCCTTCAATGTCTTTATCGGTAAAGCCCATTCCTTTCAAATCAGCAATAGAAATGTCTTTATCAGTACCGGACATGTACTTGACAAGGGTTTCGTATTTGTCAATGATGGACTGAATAGCGGAAACGGACTTATTGCTGGCATCTTCAAAGAGGTCTGCCATCGCCTTTGTGGAGTGACCGAACTGTTCATCAAGCTGTTCAAGAGCCTTGTTCTTTTGGGCTACCTTGGAAGCGTACTCCGGGCTGTCGGTTTGCAGTTTGGCTATCTCGTCATTGTACTTCTGAATAAGATTTTTGCGCTTTTCCTGGTAGTTGCCGAACTCAATGAAATACTCCTGCCATGCTTTTTTGTCGGCTTCAAGTTTGGCTTTACTTGTTGAATCAATATCGCTTTCTCTTTTTTTAGCGGCATTAGAAGCCCATGTGCCAAGTTTCTCCTCTTGTTTATCTGTCAGTTTTCCACCTTGCTCCGTTTCCCAATCCTTGCGCTGTTTTTTAATAGCATCCAGTTCTTTTCGATAGTCCAAGTCAATCTGAGCCAGCTTCTTTTCAGTACCATCCTCCATGAGGTTGATTTCATCCTGCTGGTTTTTCCGACGAATGGAAAGGAGTTGTTCGGCAAGCAGTTCTTGCTGTTTGAGTTGCTTGGCGGCTTCTTTCTTGGCTTGATTTTCCTGCTTAGTCAACGAGCTTCCAGTAATTCCTCCTAAGTCTTTATATTTCTTTTCGGCAGCTTCCATCTTGCCTTTGGCATCTTTCACCTGCTCCGATGTAGCTTCTTGGTCTTTAAGTAATACTTCATAACCTTTCTTTGCCTTTTCCCAATCGGCTTTAGCTGCTGCAAGGTCTTGTTGGTAAGTAGTCTTATTCTTTTCGGTTTCAATACGGGTTTGTTTTGTTGATTTAGCCGTATCTATAAGATTTTTAATGTCTTTTACCTCATAAATTGCTTCATCAGACAAAGAACCTTCCACGTCAATTGGAAGTTTCATCTTTACTTTTCCATTCCCATCTTTTCCTTTGATTCGTTTTTCAAGTTCAGAAATATATTCGTCAAACTTGCTAATATCAACATCTTTCAAGCTTGATATGAATTGCTCTGATATACCCTTTCCTCTCTCAACAAGAAATTCGTCTCTGTAAAAACGAAGTTCCTTTAGTTTGCTAATTTCCTGCTGGGTTAGTTTCCCACCATTAATTTGTTTTGCGGAAAGTGTGTTTTCATAATCAGAAACCGCTTTATTAGCTGCTTCAAAATCTTTTGCAACTCTTTCTCCGGCTCGTTTTGAATCTTCCTCGGCAATCTGCCTTTTAAGTTCAAGAATATCCGCTAACTTGATGCTCTCTATGTCGTACTGGGAGAATATCTTCGGGTATTCCTTGCGTAATTCTGCCAAACTTTGCCCACGTTGCAAATCAGCCAAAGCAATATCACGAGAGCTTTGAATAAGACCCTCTATTTTTTGTTTACGTTCTTTCTCTTGTTTTGCCGACTCTTCTTGTTTCTTGTTGAAACGCTCTTGTGCCTTTTCAGCAATGGATGTATTATCTGCCAATGTCCACATAGCAATCCCAAGAGAAACTATGGCAGTTCCAGCTAATACATAAGGATTCATTGCGAGAACTTTGTTATATGTAGCTTGAGCAACAGTAGCAGCTTTGGTTGCTGCAACCTTTCCCCATATAGCCTTTGTAAATCCTTGCTCAACAATGGAGTTCACCAATAGCCCAGTTCTATAAACACCATATATTGAAACGAGAGCCAATACACTTTGCCCTATAACTTCGTAGTTCTTAACTACAGTATCAGCAACAGATATACTTCCTGAAATCAAATTTTGATTAGCAAGTCCTATCTCAGCCAAAGCAGTAGTTATTGTATCTTCAAAGTTTGACATTTGTCCCTCAATAGTCTTTGCAATAGCTTCCGTAGAGCCTTCAACGCCTTTCATTGAGCCAAATTGTTCAACGGCTTTCATTACAGATTCAACTGTTCGGTCACATTCAACTGTCATATCACGGAACGAAAGCTTAACTTTATTCCCTTCTGTTTGAACACGAACACCGAACTCTTTCCAACGCTCTGGATTATTTATATCAAGTATCGCCTCTGTTAGCTGGTCGAAAGGTTTTGCTACTGTATTGGTAAAATCTCCCATTTTTTTCATGGCATCCATCGAAGGAGTGATACCACGATTGACGAATTTTATAAAATCATCCGTCAGTTCATCAAGTTGGAAGTTTGTTTTTGCGGCAAAGCTATTTATGTCAGATAGATATGCTTTTGCTTTTTCGGAACTACCATTCAGAGCATTAGTTAATACAGATTCATACTTTTGAAACATTCCAGCTGTTGATACTACATTTGAAGCAACTTGTTTCAACATTGCGATTCCACCAATAGCAGCAAGTGTCTTCTTGAATGAGACTCCTACACCTTCATTAACGGTAACAACACTTTTTTGAATCCCGTTTCCATCTCTGCTCCAGCTTTAGCGGCATTAGTTACCAACTCATCCAACCTTTGATTAGATGCAGCAAGTTGAACATTTAAAGCCTTGAAAGCAGCAGGAGACTGCGTGCCATCCATGCTCATTAACTCCTGCTTTAATTTTGCAATTTCATTACGAAGTCTTACAACTTCTTCCCAGTCACTACCTACCTTAAAATATAATTTCGCCATATCTATTTCTTTTTCCTACGATTAGCCAATTCCTTACCACTGATTCTATTCACTTTTTGACCACCATATACTGCGTGTAATTTATCCCGTTGCATCATCAGCAAATTCCGATAAGGGATAACCTCAAACACTTCTGTATAACTCAGATGAAGCGTGTCAATCAAATGGGCTATCTGCCCGAAGAACGTTGCGTTTCCTACTGTTTCGGTCTTGCTGCCAGCATCGACACGTTCCTCATCGAGCTGACACACTGAAAAGCCGAAATATCCATCATAGAGAAACAGACTTCCAAGGCATCTTTGACTTCTTCAAAAGTGCCGTTCTCCAATTCTTTGACCAAACTATCATTCCCGCAGATGAAGCATGAAATACCTTTCAGCATATCTTCAGTAGCTTTAGGAAGCTCTTTAATAGCCTCCATGATATTATCTCCTCGCAGGGCGATATTGGAAAAATGATGAATGGCACGACAGATAACTTTAATTGTAGGCGGTTTGATGGTATAAACGATTCCACCTATCCCTACATTTTTAAAATCCAGCCCTAATAGGGCATCAGAAACCGTTTTTGCTGCTTGATTATTCATAACATTAAATTAAAAAGGCGGTGAGCAACCACCCACCGCCATCTGAAAACAATCCTTTTACTGAAAAATTATCAACCTTCCGGCACTACAACTTCCGATTCGTCAAACCACTTTTCGGAAGCCAATCCATCTACACCTGTGGAAAGGGGAACGGCCGAAACAGCCAATCCGACAGCCTTATCGGTATTAGAGCCACGGGCATTGATAGCCGCTTTCGGAAACACAACATAAACTCCGTCTTTGGTTTTACCAATCACACATTTATGAATAGGCTTATACTTGCCTCTTTCCCAATTCTTTTCTGTGGCTTTACCACCTTGTAAATCAGCCTTTGTAGCATAATCATACTCACCAATGGTGAAGTTGATTTTCACCTCACCCGGTTCAGACGTTTCCCGGTAGTACTCACCAGTCAAAGCGTTTTTGTAACGAGTTACACTTGCCTCTGCTTCTTCGTATTGATACGTGTCACCATGCACATTCTTGACCCGCTTCGTTGCTGCGTTTTTCAAGATGGTGGCTACTTCTGCGCCTGTTAATCCGGCAGCTGGAGTAGTAACCGTTTTAATCGGTTCTGCATAATACAGTTCGTCAATTTCTACTGCTGTAATCATATCATTTTACATTTAATACATTAAACAAAATTCTCACATTCACATAATGACACTTCAAAGCTGTGTCCGCTTCTGTACCGATAGAATCAATAGAGTAACGATATGTCATACCATCATAGGTGCTTACTACATCATCAAACAGCTTGCCAGCCTTTCTTTCAAGTTCGTTAAGCCGGATTGTGTTCGCTTCATTCTCGCTTAAATTGGGTACACATAGATTCACTTCTGCGAAAGATTTCTTCCAATAAGTTCCCGGCTGTTGTTTCTTCGTGTGGATGACAATCCTTTCGGACTTCAATTCACCCGTCAGCGTTTCTCCTGCTGGTACTATGTCTATTCCGAAAATCTTGCAGTCCCGGTAGAGGATGTTTCCTATGTCGGTGGTTACTATCATCGTTCAAATCTATCTTTCAATCTTTTTTCTGTCCTTATCGCTGCACTTCCTGCAACTTCAAATCCTTTGGATTCCACGAATGAAGCATAATCAGCTTCGTTTTTCAGAATTAAGCCATCTTCATTAACCTCATAATCATTCGATTCTCTCAAATGTTTTGTGTGGTCTTGATAGTTTCCGGTAGCTTTTGCATCTTCAACAAATGCCTCTCCCTCTTCTTTCATGCCAGCAACGACTTCGCTTGTTCCGTCCTCAAAGAACTGGTCAACATCCGAAAAGTCTGCATCTATTCCAACCATATTACTCTATAGGAAAAATAGTTTGTTTCCAAAGGGCTTTTAGCAACTCCTTCACCTCTTATGCTTCCATCGGCATTCAAACAACGAACCTCTGCACCTGCTTCAACCTTTGACGGCTTGTCAAAGACTACCTTGTACTTGAAATCATACAAAGCACCATTGATAGATACTTTCTTTTCCGCACTCACATCATCACAACGGCATCTGCATATATCCTGCCAGCTCTCACCACCTGTGCCGGGAATAGGTCTGCCGAACTCATCCTTATCCATCGGGGTGATAACCTTAACCTGCAATATGTGGGGAGCGAATATCATAAGAAAGTCACTTTAGGTTTGTTACTCAGTTCGTCTTTCAAACCGTACTGTTTGCACAGCCATGAGTACAATTTCATTAGGCTATCAACATAATTAGACCAAGACACAGAAAATCCGCTTTCGCTGACCGAAGATGGATTTTGTATCATCCACGGAATTTGCTTTGCACAAGCGACCTCTAATCTTGCCCGATTTTCCTCGGCAAAAGGTTCTTCACCATCCAATCCCGTTCTTGAAAGTATATTTTCAACTACAAGATTAGACGGGGTGCTCTTATCAAATACGCTTAGTACAAACTCCTTGTTACTCATGGCTGCTATCATTCAATATGGTGTAATCAGTTTACTATATGCGGTATAGCTATAATGCGTACAATGTTTAGATTTATAGATGTATCTGAACGGACATTTGGGAACATTAATTCGTATCCCTTGAATAGCCGCTTCCTCTTTCATCGAACACATCATAGCCGGGTTATTTGCAACCAAGAAGACGGGGGTGTCATGGTCAGTACAACACAATCAGCCGGAATCGTTTCCAAAGTGATAAACTGAATATCCGGCAGACCAACATCAACCGATGGATTCACGTATTCACACTTAGGAGATTCCACACTTGATGCCTGCACGCTCAACGAAACCAAAGACATCATTAAAAAGCCACACATGGCAAAAATAAAATTCTTCATTCCTTTTCTGATTTATAAAATTAGACAATGGAAGGGTAGAAGCACTACCCTATCCTTTTACTCGATACCTAATGCTTCTTTCAGTTTGGCTGTTGATTCTTCATCCAGTTCTGCAACCTTAGCCAAAAGAGTTTCCTCTTTCATATTGCCGGAAGCCTGCGCACCGATAGACTTCAAAGCGTCAACCAAAGCCTTCTTCTCAAACTCCTTTTCAAAGAGGGAGATTTTCACCTCCTTCTTTTCTTCAGGGGGTTTCACTTCGGTATTTTTTGCCTCAATCCGTTCAGCAAGTCTGCGGCTTTCCATATCCAGCACACGGGCTTCCTCACCGACTTCAATCACTTCACCGGGAGTATAATACTTTCCGGTGAACTTGTCGCGGAAAACTGATATAACCTTTACTTTCATATCCTACCCCCCCCTTATGCTGATTGGATGGATGCAATTTCGCTCAAATCGAAATTGGTTATCAAATCTGGATTGGAAATCTGCGGAATCCACTCTGCCGTATATTCCATGTAGCGACCGTTTTTGTCACGGTAGTTAGAGATAAGCATCTGCCCCTCTGACGGGATATAAGTACGTCCTTGTACTGGGTCTGTCGCTTCATACGGGGTATGATGGCGCATATAACCAATGTTGTCAGAAGGTAACAGAGTAATACGGTTATCCGCGTAAATCTGCACATTCTTTCCCGTCTGGTCTTTCACGTAGTCCTCCTTGATTTCAATACGCGGCAAACCGATGCCGGTGAACACTTCGGAAGCCAAAGAAGAGGAAACCAGTCCCGTACTCAACTTCATCTCATTAGTACCAAGAATCATCTTGTACTGTTCACCAAATTCGGATGAACCAAGCACGAACTTGTTGAAAGATGCACGAGTCATAACCATCTTGGCATAAACGCCATAGTCCGGTGCCAAGGAATGGAGTTTCTCTCTCAAATAAGAGATGAACATATTCTTTCCGTCCACAACCACATCTCCACTTGTCGGCTTGATAAAGTTGAACGGAAGGGTAATCTCCAGCAGTTTATTATTGGTCTGACCGGAAGTGATTGCGGCATCCTTGTTGTAAACTGTAGCTTCACCAGTCATAAGCAATGCACCAAGAATAATATCCATACGCTTGTGAGCAGCAAGGGTAATCTGACGGTAATCATCCGCTAGGAAATTTACAATCTCTTCCATTGCAGCCTTTTGGTCTGCCGGTTTAGCTGCATTGAACTTGTCAATCAAATCCTGCAATTCGGAAAGACGGTCAATAGACATCTGATAAGCATCACCCAAATAGGCAATCTCACCATATCCGGAACCGATGTTCCGACGTTCACGGATGGGTTTCTCTCCAAAACGCGAATTGATGGAGCCGGCCATAACTCCGGTTACAGAACCGATATAATCCTTGAACACACGAGTAGTCACTCTGCGGAAAGTAAGATACTGCTGCCAATAGATTGTGTCCTTGCGTGTCTGGTTCACACGTCTGATGATAGCGGAAACAATATTCGCATCATCGAATAATGTTTGAATCGTTAAAAACATATCCTACCTCCTTACTCGTTAAATTCAAACCATCCCTTCATGTTGGCTTTATCGTTCTCGGAGAACGGCATAACCAATTTTGAGGGTTCAATTTCTGCGGCTGTACGAAGCAATGAAACCAATGTGATTCCGTCCTCAACCTTTGTACGGTTAAACAGAGCCGAATTAGCCACATGCTTTTGCTTTAAACCATCAACTGCAACCGCATTGAATAATACGGCATCTTTGGCGATATTCTCACCAAAAGCAGCCTTGATAGTCAATACATCATAACCGGCATTAGACTTATCAATTGCCGTTACTTCTGCACCTTTCTTGCCACTTCCGACAAACATACCCACATAAGCCAAAGAGTTCTTGGCTACCTTAATGGACAATGCAGTATCACCGGTTGCGTATGCTTCCACTACTTCCACATTGATTACCGCATAAGCGAACTTGTTTTTCAAGTCCGCACAAATCGGTGTAAATCCGGGAAGAAAACTTCCCACGACCAGGTTCTGCGTGTCGAGTTTGAACGGACCACGTCTACGAATACCGGTCTGGACATCGTAGCGTTCCTCTTGCTCAACGGGCGGAACCAAGTCATACTTAAATCCTGCTGACATAATTAATTCTTGTTTTGTTCAACAATAGTTTTCGTTCCCTCGTCAATCATCTTAGCGATAGATTCAGATTCTTTCTCAATCTTCTCTTCTGCCGTTTCGGGAGGGGTTACGCCCTTGAAGCCGTCATTTGCGAACTCCTGCTTCAAGTCCTTGAAATATGCGTCCAAGTCCTCATCGTCCTTGATGGCGCATCGTTTGGCGTAGTTTTCGGGAATACCATACTCCTTTGCCTTTGCCATAATCTGCTCCTGCCGGGTAGCTTGTAACTTCTCTGTCTCGAATTGAGCGAGCTTATCAGAAAGAGGTTTAACGGCTGCACTCACTGCGTTAGCAATAATAGCCGCCATGTCGTCCGTCTTATCTTCCAGCTTCGGATTAGGGTTAGGATTGGGATTAGGATTCTCAATTGACTTACCGTCTTTAAGGTTATGTTTCTTCTCGTAGTTGGAAACTGCGGTCTTGGAAGCATCCCCGGCACGGAAATCACCATAGGAATTTAGCACGTCCGAGAAGCTGATACCCTCAACAATGGAGTTTACCTTTGTCTCGTCCGTTACACCCTCTGCCTTCTTAGTGGCAATTCGGGTTAAGATAGCAGTGTCCACCCCAGTAAACTTCTGTTGCAGCCCTGCCAAGATTTGTTCTAAGATTGTCATACCGTATGAATTTGATTTATAAATTTCTACGGTAAATTTCGTTATTAATAAAGAAGGTGAGAAATAATCAGATAGGTGATACACGACAATGAAACGATTGTCGTAAAATGGTATAAAAAAGGCGTGAAACCGAATGGAATCACGCCTAAATAAAGTATTGTAACTTATGCCGGTACAGCCATTAATTCACGCCCTACTGAACGTATTGTTTCTATAATATCTTCAAAACGTTTCTTAGACGGCTTCTTTGTTCCGCTTACATATTGAGCAAACAAACTCTGAGAAATACCTAAACGTCGTGCTATGGCAGCAGCATTCAATTCAGGATGAGCTATAAATAAATCATAAAGAGGATTAGATTTCCTTTCCCGAAAGAATCCCTCAAAACTCAAATCTTCATCAAGCTCTCTCCAATGTATTCCGTCATGGCTCGTTGTGAAATTTGCGCGCTGCGCAGGAGTAGCCCATTTCAGCCTTTGGAAATCTGAAAACTTCTCACATGCCTCCTTCCCGTCAGTGGTACGTATCCATACCTCCGTATCAGTCAACCATACCTTTTCAACTATGATATTTTCCATAACCACTTATTTTGATTTATTAAAAAATTTATTCCAATGCTCTGCTATTACTTCTTGATTTTCTTCTATAACTGATTCTACAAGTTTCAGTTCAGATGACTTCAAGCCATTATTTTTGATTAATGTAACTGGAAATAAAGTGAATTTAGCACTTACATCCCCTTTGATTACATGAACATGTATAGGCTCATGGTCATTAGCGTAAAACATAAAACGAAAACCAAATAAAATAAATATCGTTGGCATACCTTTCTCTATTGATTACCCTACAAATATAGGTAATTATTTAATTACCTACAACTATTCAAGCAAAAAATTAGCGGCAATTCTTTGATGTTGCCGCTAAATATTCTATTTTTCTTGTACTAAAATTATAATCCCTATAATTTTTCTGACTAAGAGGCATTTTTCTGTCCCTTATTTCCGATTTGCTCATTCTTTGCCGCTTGCTCCTCCTTGATTTCTGCAAGCTCCTCTTCTACCCTATCAGCATTCCCGGCAAACATGATACCTTCACGGGTTGACCAAATTCCACCACTGACAGCGGAAACGGCAGTAGTCACCTTATCATTCAAATCATCAATCATATATGGAACCAGTTCTGTTTCTATGTCAATGGTCTGCGATGCCTTGCTAAACTCGGTTGGATTGATAGAGCCTAAAGCGGAAACAATGAAATTTACTCTCCGCTGTAAAAACTCGCCGATAACCTCACCGTGATTTTCTACCGCCATGTGTGCACCCATGAACATAAAGCGGAAAGCGGTTCCTGATGCTTTGCCTACCCCCTTCAACGTCTCAAAGGATATTCTTGGAGTGTTTGACATATCATAAGCCATATTGGTGAGTGTTTCTGCTTCAAAACGTACCGTATCCGGAACTTGGTTCCACGTCAGATACTGGGCATCCGCACCTTCACCTGTAAGTTTGACCATTCTATCCTTAACCTTACCCATGAAACCCTCCACGTCACCGATAAGTTTCAATAAAGGGAAGAAATGATAATCGATGCAATCTGCATAATTGGATAATAATTTCTCCAACCGAACCCGAAAAGCCTTTATCTTTTTGCAATAAGGTTCAGGACGGTAGGCATAGAGAACCGGTAATTTGGGGAATCCATGAGCAAAAGGAGTTCTTTCTTCATATCCTTTAGATAAATCCCATTGATAAACCATTTTGTCCGTAATAGCCATAAAACAGGTGACCTCCGAATCATCCATGAGCTTCTTTTTATACTCACGTGAGAAAGCAATCATTTTACCTTCATCGTTAAAGAACGGGTATAGTTTATCACCTCTGAATGGAGACCATAACACGCTTTTCAGTTTCTTGGTGGGCTTGACCTTGCCACCGAACGTAGTCTTAACTTTCTTCCAAAACTTTGCCCAAAACGAATCATCATCGGTAACATACCAATATTCTGCCGCTTCTTGTTCGGAGAGCCAGGCACGGACAATCTTCTTGTTTTGGTATTTGATTTTGTTGGATTTAAATACAGCCTTTACCGCATCCAGCAGCTTCTTTTCATCATCATCAGTCGGAGTGCAATCCATAGACGGTTCTGTGCCGACCGTGAAAGCAGTTTGAATATTCACTATATCCTGTTCCAATGGAATGGAAATACGGTTCACCGGTTCAGTCTTATACTTTGCTTCGATTTCATAAGTCTTACCAGTTTTTTCATCGAAGTGCTTCTCAGCTTCTTTTTCAAGAACCTTTCTGTCCGGATACTTCTTTTTGTCAACCATAATTTCATGGCGTTCCGGATTCCAATCGTCCCAAAGTTTACAACAGTCGGGAAGTTCAGTCTTCCTACCTTTCTTCAGGTAGTTTATCTTCTGCCCGATATCGGGCAATGCTAATATTTCTTCTAAATTCAATGGCATAGCTTATATTTTTAGTGTGTGAATATTCCAGTTAAATCTTTCGGCTTCTGAATCTTACCAAGAAGCTCACCCAATACATAGTAACGTACAGCATCTATTCCGTGATTATCATGGTCTTCCGGTTCGTTGATATAGCTCCCGTCCTTATCCTTTGCCCAAACATACTTTCTGAACTCGCTTTGCAAGTTGTACGAGCGTTTGGTTATATAAATCTCCATATCTTTCATTTTGTCAATTCCGGCATTGATAGAGCCTGCACCTTTCTCTACGGCATATATCTTGATTCCTCCGTTGTGTATCTCTTGAATCAAACGTGGGTCTGCGCTGTCGGCAATGACTTTCAATCCCCACGGGCGAAGAGTCTTGATGATGTCAGAAGAAAGCAATCCAGTACGGTAATCCACTTCATCCAAGTAAAGGGCGTTATCAACGATACCACAACGAATGGAAGCAGACGGGTCATGCGTATAACCGAAGTCTTGCCCGAAAGCAACTTTCTTTGCCCAAGCCGGGAACTCGTCAACAATTCCCCACTTCTTGAACACAGCACCTTCTGCAACGTCAGCCCACCGGCCGATAACCACATGACCATACTTTTCAGGATTACTCACCTTTATATCCTCTACCTCTTTTAGAAACTCCGGTGAAAGATTCTCCAAATTATCAAAGTAAGTCGTATGAATGTGGAGCACATTCGGATGAGTGGAAATCTGAACCTGCACACCATCAATCTCTACCAGCTTGTGAGTTTTCTCAATGTATTTCTTGTAGATGAAGTGATTGGAATCGCAAGGATTCATAATGATGATAATCCGGTTCTGAATCCCTTTCTTACGGATGGAGAGCATTATCTTGTCGAACTCATCTTCGCTTGTCCACTCTTCCGCTTCATCGCAGACGAAAGTCGTAATGCCTTGAATGGATTTCAGTTTTGCTGTCTGGTTCCCGGAAGAAGTCTTGATACCCCGGAACATGATACGGCTCTTAGTCATCTTATTGACTATGTCCGTCTTTGTGGTCTTGAAATATTTCGTGGTACCGTCCAAATCTATCTTCTCCATCATTTCGGGGATGATAGACATACCGGCAGAAACCATCGTGTAACGGGTGTAAAGAATCTGATGAACTATCTTCTCTACGGGAGTCATTTCAAAAGTCAACCGCTCAATAAAGGTAGAAGCATTGAAAGACTTTCCGCTACCACGCCCACCGGTGATAAGAATTATAAATTTTTCCTTATCCTCATATAATGGATGGTAAATTTCTTGAGGTACTATCATTTCAGCTTGTCTTTAATCCAGGAATCAATGTTGATGCCGTGCTCTATGTCTGTTGGAATATCAGCATCTTCTGATTCTTCCCCAAAACCTTCGCTTTTCCCTAATGTAGAAAGCAAATAACGAATCATATAGCCGTCTGGACGTTCACGCCAACCCACGAAATTTCCATCTTTATCCTTTTCAGGAATACCCAATGCAAGAACACGGGCAGAAACCAAACATTCATCAACCAACGCCCCGCGCTCATCTGATATAGCATCTTTAAATTCAACATCTTCTTTCGCCCATTGATATACAGTTTTCCGAGCTACTTTAAACGTAGCCGCAACCTTAGTCAGATTTCCACCAGATTTGCGGAGAATCTTTCTAAAATCTTCTATATTAGGTTTCTTAGCCATATCCTTGTGTACGTGCGCGCGTATTTGTTACTTTCGTCACTTAATCAATTTTAATACATCTTCCCCTTTTACAAACTTGTCATCTGTGCTGATACCAAGCAAATCGCAAAAATCCTCTTTAGCGTTGTAAGAAGAAAAAGACAATGTAATATAAGCTTCTTCGTTTTGCTGTCTTTCTATTGACAATTCTCTTACTTGCTGTTTAATGGCTTTCATGTGCTCTTTCTTTTCATCATAAGTCTTCTCATCCGCAGAGGGAGTTTCAATTTCGTCAAATGATGGCAGAGGGGACAATAAATCATCCACAAAATCTAACTGAGATGGCA
Source organism: Bacteroides sp. L10-4 (assembly GCF_013373675.1). Lineage (NCBI taxonomy): Bacteria > Pseudomonadati > Bacteroidota > Bacteroidia > Bacteroidales > Bacteroidaceae > Bacteroides > Bacteroides sp. L10-4. The sequence continues at coordinate 6,718 of NZ_JABXJH010000020.1, read as the reverse complement.
TTTCTGTGTTTATGGAAAGAATATCATTCAATTCCCCAATGTCCAAGCCGACATTCGTATAATCTATATCAGAAATGTAGCCAGCTATAAGGTCTATATCCGGCTTTGTATTTCCTACAGCCATATATGTAAGCTGTTCCTTCTCAGCCTTATCGTCAAGAGCTACGACTTCAACCTTTACATCATAATCCGTTTTAGATGTACCATCGTATTTGTAGTGCAGGTCCATTGCCTTAATCCTTCGATGCCCGTCAATCAGATTCCTCGATTTTTCATTCCATACAATACCACCAAGAAAACCAATTTTCTGCAAATTTTTCTTTTGCAGCTTTACTTTCTCGTCCGAATGCCTTTTAGGGTTAATCGGATTAAGATTTATTTGAGAGCGTTTTATAATTCTTGTTTCACTTTGTTTTAGCTCTTTCATAGTCATATTCAAATAATTTCCGTTCTACCAATGGATATTCATTTATAACTTTTTGTAAATCAAATGGATATTTAGAACGAAGAAATAACAAGTAATTAATATCCGTTATGTCAGTGCCGGATGATTGATGTTTTCCTCCATATGATTCGGGTTTGATTAGACCTTTTCGACTAATGTACTCCAATACATCTTTGTTCCGATATTCAGATAAGGGATAACACTTCTTTTGCACTTCGTTAATACCGTTCAACTTATATGTACGTAACATTAAACGTCTATTCATTGAATCAGACTGCTTAAATCCAAAGAAGGCCCATTCGATATTATATTTCTCCCTTATAATATCCGTAAGTTGAGCCATATTGTATAGTTTCTGCTTCTCGTTCTTAATACATCCTAAGTAACCAATACGCCTAAATGAATAGACCGCAAAGTGAGGTATCTGAATGTACTTCACGTTTGGATATTTACTGCAAGCATAATTTATATAACGATTGATATGAGACAAGTCTTTTATAACATACATATAGGCGCAAACGACCTCTTTGAAATAAGGTGATATTAGGTCCAAAAGGGCTATACTGTCCTTGCCCGATGCCGAGTGAAACAATATAACCCTATCAGCCTTTAAAGCAACTTCTTTAATTATATCTATTGCTTTATCCATCATTAAACAACTCTACCGCCTACCCTACGATTAATTCTTGCTCGCTGAGCTGCATTTCGCCCCATAGATTGAAATCGTCCGGCTTCATAATCTTTTCGGGTACGATACTTTTGACCACTTGCATCTGTTGCATACGTTTCTGGCATAATCTTTAATTTTAAATTAAACAATCCTTTTACTAAATAAACAAAGCCACCCAAGTGGCTTATATTATTTCAAACCTGAATGGCTTATGATTTCACAAATATGTAAGTAGTAAAATAATGGCAACTCTTTCGGTGGATTCTTCTTGAACTCTTTTAATTGTTCATCAAAATCATGGAAATCAAATTCATCATGCATGAACTTAATACCTTCTTCTGTCACTTCACCTATACCTATCTCGTCAATTGCTACATCAAGTGTCCACGGTGCACCGGTACTATAAAAATGAATAGCTTCTATATCCGTTCTCAAAATAGACTGACATTCATCTTCACGCCCAGCCTTTCTCAATTTTTCATTTTCCTCAATCTGATTGAAGTCCGTGAACATTTTCTCATATTTAGAGCTGAGCATACGAGTTTCTATACACTTTTTACCGTTCAGAATATCTAAAGCGTTGTTTCTATTCATTACAAGCGAATACGCTTCTATCTCTTGACCTTTATAATTAATCTTCATACTATTCTATCATTTTTAAATTTATACTATAAAAAAGATAGTACCCCAAAGGTACTACCACAACCAAAGATAACGAAATATCTTCAATCGTTATACACGACAATCGGCTTATTGTCGTGAACTAAGCCATTTATCCCGTCTTTCTCTGCATGCCTCTAAGGTAGGCGCACAACAAGCAAACAGTTCGCCACTTTCAGTACGATAGTCATATTGGTACATTCTTACTCTCTTACCTTTCAATTTGGTAGTGTAAGTGCAATAGTTCTGAATAGCATATTGTGAATATATTATTCATCCTTTCTTTGTTTTACTTGTTCAACCAAAAACTTTTTAAAATCATTCTTGTACTGGCTGTGAATGATTTTATACTGGTGGGATAGGTTAGGCAATTGTTTGTAACCTTTGCTATACAAGAATTTGGCTACAAGCTCAATTTTTGCACGGTTACTAAATCCTCTGTCTTTGCACATGTTAGTTATACAGACATTCGCCTTGCTGGTAGGCTTCTTTTCAACTGGTGGCATGTATTCATGTCTGTCATAAGCGTGCGTTCTTGGATAGCCAACTTCTTCACCTAAATATTCACCTGTGATGCAATCAAATTCACCATTAATTAAACTATCTGCTATTTCACCCATAATAATCAATATTTAATGTTTCACATTCAATCTTTCTTCACTCGTATAAGCCACTACAAGCCCTGTTTCATCATGCTGTATGGTGATGTACTTTTCACCCCTTTCTATGGTGGTAAAATCGCACATACTACATAACTTACCCAATACCTTGCCCAGTTGTTTCATCAGTGGGGCTTCGGGGCTGATAACTAAAACTAAATCCGCTTTCATAATCGTGTGTATTGTGGTAGCCCGAAGGCTACCGGATTAAAACTTAGAACTTCTCGATTTTGAGATTGTCGTTAATGATAAACATACGTCCACACTCTAAAATCACATGTGTATCTGTAATTCGTTTGATTACTCTTACTACATCATCGTGCGATATGCGTGGCGTACCGTCTGCATGACAGCCATTAGACAAATCACCTGATACTCTATATCTCAAACCTACTGTAACTTCATTTACGTTCATAATCTTATATATTGCGCAGGGCTTTTACCCTGCTGGTTAAACTTATAATATCGTAATCTCTTTGTTGCCTATCTCTGTATCTACATTCAGAACCTCGTACTTTTGAGCCTTGTAATTATAAACGACTTCACAGGTATTGAAACCTCTACCATCTTCTCTTTGGTCATAAACAGTATTTATATGCTGATACATTTTATTGCCTAACATGAAGTTTATCTTACCTGATGTACAGAAGTAGAATGCTACCGCATACTTCAATGTTTTCTTCTCATCAATTTTCTTTGTTGCCATATCTTATATATTTAAATTATTATTCAAACTATGTTTTGATTGTCACACTGCAAATATCAAACTTTATTTTGAATAAAACAAATTTTGATAGAAAAATTTTCAAATTATTTTTTGATACTATTCTTCTGTATTCTATGTATAATTTGAAAACTATTCCTATCTTTGCGTCAAATTATAATTTGAATATCATGCTAAGAGTACAAGAAATCTGCAAACAGCAGGGTATTACCATGCAAGACCTTGCTAAAAGAATGGGAGTGACATATCAAGCCCTGTATGCCGCTGTGTCCGGCAACCCTACCATTGGGAAGTTAGGAGAAATAGCAAAGGCTTTAGGTGTAGGGATAACTGATTTGCTGAATGAAGACAAGGAGGAAAACACTATCACTTGCCCTCATTGTGGGAAGAAAATTAAATTAGAGAAAGGAGAATAACTATGCCTTATTGGTTACAGTTTACAATATTTGCTATTATAGCAGGATTAGTGCAATACATCATCACTTACTTCAAGGAAAAAGGAAAGAATCTTGCAACTAAAGAAGACATAGGTGAAATTACTAAAGAAATAAAATCCGTTGAAAGTCAATTTATTAATGAAACAGAGAAGCTTAAAAATAAATTAGCAATTTTGGCAAATGCGCAAACTGACATAACTTCAATGGAACGTCAGGCTATTATTGAGGTTAACAAAAGCTTGTTTATGTGGATAGATTCTGTTTTAAATATACCAAATGTCAATAATTCAATTCAAATAAATAATTATATTAATGCTCAGAATCAATTATATAAAAATGTACAACAAGATGAAATAGTATTAAGACTATTTGTCAAAAGCGATAACATCCACAATATTCTTCATAAGATAATTTTGGCTTTTCTTAAAATACAAGCCGAAAAGCAACTAAAATGTCATGAAATAATTAAAATAAATAATGAAATAGATGACATCAAACCAGAAACACCATCAAAAGAAAAGAGAGAGAAACTACAAAGAAAAATAGAAGAAAGAAAAACTGCTTTAGAAAACATCTCAGAAAAAGTGCTCGAAGAATACACTACAATTGCCCCAATGATTAATGAATTTAGAGAAAAAAGCAAAGAGCAAATATATAAAATTTTAAAGCCGGAGCACTAAACTCCGGCTCATTAATTGATTAGCCCTTTGAATTTCAACCGATTTACGATTTCGGTGTAAAGATACTCTATATCTCCACTAAAGTCCCCATAATTCTGATAGAGAAACACGACATCAGCACAATTGTCGGAAATGGTACATTCTGATTGAACTCCAAGAACCCTTGCTAATTCAGGTCGTAACCCTGCTGTCATTTTCCCACCGGCGAGCGAGCTTGGAGAAAACAGATACAGGATAATGAAAATGAACTTCTTCCGCTGGGTTACACTGTCAATATTCGGTGGACATCCTCTCTCATTCAGCAACTCAACGAATATTTTGTAGATTTCATGGATAAGGCTTTTGTCTTTCAAAATCGGGGCGGTCAAGGCATTTTCTTCCTCTGAAAGTTCTGATTTCTCGATACGAATCTTTTTAAGACGAATGATTTTATTAAAATCCAGCTCCATAACACGATTATTTTAAAAGTAAATAGTATATTTGCATCATAATCGTGTGAGGAGCTGATTCATGGTCGTGCGTGGGTTGGCTCTTTCTTTTATTTAACAGACTTATCCTTTTCCTGAATAACCCGATTTTTCTCGTTCACCTCCCTACCCCATATCATAGCGGAATAGATGGCTTTTGCATACAAAAAGAGTTCCTCACGACTGGTAAGGAACTCAACTCGAAGGGCTGCACATTTCGCATCAGTCCAGACATTTTCATTTCTATTCATTGGCTATTTGTTAATTTTATAAATCTATTACGTTAATGGTTAACACATATATCCACTTGCTAAACCATGTTATAAGATGGCTGAACAAAGGCTCATAATTTGCATAACTCCCACAAATCCGTACCTTTGCAATGTGTTTTTCATAGTATTAGATTTAAGGTTAATAAAAAAGATTGGCTGTCTGGGATAGATAGCCTTTTTTTGTATCTATCAGTCACCTTTGTTCTCGTCCCTATACTTATGCTTCCAATAGCTATTTAAACAATTATATACAGTAACGCAAATTATCAAAACTGTTACAACAAACCCTCCCCAATCAAATTCCATATCCTACTTTATTACATTCCACTCACTTTCCATAATCACATGTTCACACTTATTACACCTATGCAGGTAAGTCGGAAACGGAGCTGTCGTATAATCTTCGACAGCAATTTCTATACTGCCACATTCCGGACACTCAATTTTTACCTCTTTAATACCGGAATAGTCCCAGAAAGACGGTTTCCCTTTCACGTTCTCGATAGGTTTGGAGTAAAGGATAGGATTAGCCAGTACCCAGTTATAAACTCCTTTCTCTGCCCAGATGGAAGAGTGATTCACAACACAATCCACAATTTCGACACTTCCAATGATAGCAGAATTTACATATCCATTGCCGCAAATAATCTCACTCTGGAATCCAAGTGAAAAGCTATCCCATTGCCTTTTCGTAAATACACTATTAGGATTAATCATTTCCATGGGGACGGCGCTTGAATGAATCAGCACCCTCTGCCCTAAGTATTTCTTAGGACACGGCCAAGTGCGATTCTCGATGTCTTTGATGCCGTGGACTATCAGACTGGCCCATGGCTGTTTGATGGTTATTGCTTTCATCCTTCGCCTCCTTTCGGTAGTGCTGGTATCGGCCTCCAATGTGTGACATATCCAGTTTTGATGTATGGATAAATATTATACATCACTCTACGAGCCGCCATTTCACCTTCTTTTCCGTCTACTGTTATGACTTGCACTACTCCGGGAGAATCATCTTTCGGAATAGCCATTTCTACGCTTATCCACGGGGATTGCTTTGCCTGCCATTCGGCACCTTTTCTGAACATATTCAACATTGCTTGTCTCTGATAGGCTAATTCACCTTCAACTATTATTGCATAACTTGACGTAAGTTATTGTTTTGCTGCTTCTTCTACTGTCTGTTTCATAATTTATCCTTATTGAATGTTCTGATTTATGTAATTCACAATCTTTTCCAACTTGCTTGAAGCAAACAAGCAATTATTAAGTTGTCGCTTGCCCTCTTTCCATTCGTGGAATAATTGATAATATGGTGGACTAAGTGTACGGTCAATCTTTATGCGATATTGATTAGTCCCATACTCAGTTATAAGATTCTCAATGTATTCGTCTGAATTATCTTGATTGGTAACAAATACCATCTTATCAGTAGTAAGTATCATATTTTACCCTCCTTATCAAATTCGGATAATGCCTGCTCGCAGAACTTGACCTGCTCCAAAGCATAATCCCTCTTATAAGTGATTATATCGCGTGTTGTATAGTCCGTATAAAATCGGTCTATAATGCTTTTAACACACTACTGTCCAATAAAAGTTAGCTAATCGGTCTTTGAAATTATTGAAATACAGTCTTTTAAGCAGTCCTTTAGAATGAAACGGATTTGAATTCGTAGCTTAGCGGTCAAATTGAAGGCCGCTTATG
>NZ_JABXJH010000002.1:0-164735 GCF_013373675.1 Bacteroides sp. L10-4 | reverse complement strand
AGTTGCAGTCTGATTCAGCCTATAGTCATTTAAGACTAGTGTCAAAGTTAGTTCACTGCAACTCTACTTTTCAAATATACACTTATATTTTGTTGTGATATTTAATACTGCAAATGTAAATGTGTCAAAACCCTCTTTTTAACAAAATCACCCTTGCTACAGATATCTGTGGCAGGGGTGATTTTCATATTTTTGGTGTTTTGACACCCCGTTTTGAAGTTACCCTTGTTTGTATTTTGTAGGACTATCTTTGTCCTCCTCCCCATGAGGAGGGGCTAGGAGAGAGGTTTTCAATGCTCCGATTGTTTGCCTTACCCGTTCCGTCGTAGTGATGGTGTGTGTATATTCATCAATATGTACCGTTCCTCCCATAGAGACGTTGGAATTATGATAGAGCATGGAACTCTCGATATTCTCCCTGGCGGAGAAATGGAACTCGCGGATACCGGTTTCTCGGGCAATGTGGGCTATGTTGGTTTCATTCACCCCACAGCCTGCCAATAGAATGATTCGGCCTGCTGCTTGTTGTTGGAGCTCTTCTAGCAGAGGGATGCCTTGCTCTGCTGTAGATTGCTGTCCGGAAGTTAGGATGCGGTTGCATCCTAATGCGATAATATCTTCTATTGCTTTTCGTGGATTTCTGCATACATCGAAAGCACGGTGGAAGGTGACGGACATCCCTTGTGAGGCTTTCATAAGTTGCTCCATCAATGGGAGGTCTACATCTCCTTCTGCCGTCAGGCAACCGAACACGACTCCGTCAGCGCCTAGACGGCGGGCATTCTCTATGTCTTTCAGCATGATGCGCTGTTCGGTGGAGGAGTAAAGGAAGTCTCCTCCGCGAGGACGGACAATGATATGCAATTTGGTCTGCTGCAATACTTCCCGTGCGATGAGGATATCGCCGTATGAGGGGGTTGTTCCTCCCTCGGGGATGCCTGCACATAGTTCTACTCGGTCTGCTCCGCCGGCTTGTGCGGCAATGCAACTCTCTACGGAGTTGGCACAAACTTCAAACTGATAATCTTTCATTTTTGTAAAGTTATGGTTATAGTGCAAAAATAAGAAAAGGGTGAATATGAATTCACCCTTTTCTGCATTTATTTTCTTTTCCGATGTTACTTTGCGTAGCTCACTGCACGCGTCTCGCGGATAACGGTAATCTTCACCTGGCCCGGATAAGTCATTTCATCCTGAATCTTCTTGGCGATTTCGCCGGAAAGACTCTCCGTCTGCTTGTCGTCAATCTTGTCGGCACCGACAATGACGCGCAACTCACGACCTGCCTGGATGGCATATGTCTTTGTCACTCCCGGATAGGACATGGCCAATTGTTCAAGGTCGTTCAGGCGCTTGATGTATGCTTCTACAATTTCGCGGCGTGCTCCCGGGCGTGCTCCTGAAATGGCGTCGCATACTTGTACGATGGGGGCCAGCAGGCTGGTCATTTCCACTTCGTCGTGGTGGGCACCGATGGCGTTGCAGATGTCCGGTTTTTCCTTAAACTTTTCTGCCAGCTTCATACCATAGAGTGCATGCGGCAATTCCGGTTCTTCATCGGGCACCTTACCTATATCGTGCAGCAGTCCGGCACGTTTTGCTTTCTTCGGGTTGAGTCCCAGCTCTGATGCCATCACAGCGCAAAGATTGGCTGTCTCGCGTGCATGCTGCAAAAGGTTCTGGCCGTACGAAGAACGGTATTTCATCTTACCGATAATGCGGATAAGTTCCGGGTGCAGACCGTGGATGCCCAGGTCGATAGTAGTACGTTTACCGGTTTCGATGATTTCCTCTTCTACCTGCTTGCGTACTTTGGCAACTACCTCTTCAATGCGTGCCGGATGGATACGTCCGTCCGTCACCAGCTGGTGCAATGCCAGACGTGCAATCTCACGGCGAACCGGGTCGAAGGCTGACAATACGATAGCTTCCGGAGTATCGTCTACTACGATTTCTACACCGGTAGCGGCTTCCAGAGCACGGATGTTGCGGCCTTCGCGACCGATGATACGTCCCTTTATTTCATCTGATTCGATGTGGAACACGGTTACTGAGTTTTCAATGGCTGTTTCCGTAGCTACACGCTGGATGCTCTGTATCACGATGCGCTTGGCCTCTTTGCTTGCTGTCAGCTTGGCGTCGTCCATGATGTCGTTGATGTAGGACTGGGCCTGCGTTTTGGCTTCTTCCTTCAGGGATTCCACCATGCGCTCTTTGGCTTCTTCGGCAGAAAGTCCGGAGATAGCTTCCAGTTTTTCTATTTCCTGGCGCTGCATGTGCTCCAGTTCTTCTTTCTTCTTGTCTACGATGGACAGCTGGGCTTCTAGATTTTCTTTCACGGCTTCTGCTTCCATCTTCTTGCGCTGGATTTCTTCCTGGCGTTGGTTCAGTACCAATTCACGTTGTTTCAGCTTGTTTTCTGCCTGCTGTATCTTTTGGTTACGTTGGGCCACTTCTTTTTCCAGGTCTGCCTTCTTGTTTAAGAATTTTTCCTTTACTTCCAGCAACTTGTTCTTCTTAATCACTTCCGCTTCCGCTTCCGCATCTTTCAGGATACCGTCGTATTTGTTTTTCAGCCCGTGCTTGAAGAACAAGTACGAGGCAAACCCTCCGACAATGAAGCAGGCAATGGATAATACTATTGTAACTACTGTCATTTTATTAATTTGTTTTTAATATATAAATAAAAAAGCACTGCATAAAAGCTTGCTTCGATGAAGGGCAAACTTTTGTACAGTGCGCGAATTTCTCTCTTTTACCGACCCGACGGAGGGATTGCAGCTTATTGTTCCTTGAAATAGGTCTCCAATACCTCTGTCAGTTCCTTTATTTTAGCTGTATAGGGTTCAGTATCATTACGATCCTTCAACCGAAGGTTTTCTAAAGCGAACTGATAGGCCACCATAGCTATAATTCTCTCTAGAGACACATTCAGATAATGCTCCCGATACGCATTGAGTCTGATATCTACCTGCTTGGCGGCTTCTCTTACCATTTCCTCGTCCTCACGGTTGATTGTGAGAGGGTAGGAGGCTCCTGCCATCTTCAGGTTTATCTTTATTTTATCGTTCATACATCCTCTTTTCTTTATTCATTCAACAAAGCGATGCATTTATCGATTTCACGCACTAATTTGGACAATCGCAGTTTCGTCTCTTTCACGTCGCTGCCGTTAAGGCTGATTGTCATAGCTGTTTTTAGGTTCGTGTAGTTAAGTTCCAGTTCGCGGTATTCAGCCTGTACCTTCCCGTATTCTTCCTCTTTGGCTTTAAGAAGTTGCTTTAGCTCAGTATTTTCGCGTTTTAATCCATCGTGCAGATAGATTAAATGCCGCAGTCTGGCTTCAAAGGTACTTAATAGCTTCTTTTCTTCGTCTGTCATTACTACACCAAAATTGTACACAAAAATACGATTTACTTGGAGATTACAAAAACTTTTCGGAGAAAATGTGCTGTAGAGGTATCGAAATAACCGAAATGGCCTATGAAAACCTGGTTTCGGGGGATTGAAAAAGGGGCGGACTGTTTATCAAAAGATAGGATATGTGTGGGACTATTGGTTTTCTGCAAGGATTCTCTTCCTTTCTTTTCAAACGCTTAGTATTTCTGTTGCTAACTATTAATCGTCCGACAGTTGTTGAATTATCGTCCAACAACTGTCGGACGATAATTAGACATATGTCGGACGATAATAAAACGGTTATCGGACGATTAATAGTTAGTAAGGCAGGAATTACTTTTTGCTGTTTTCGGAACTACTGCTTGGGAATGATTGGAATAACCTACAGTAAAGTAGGATGCAAAGAAATAAATAAAATAATTTATATAATAGTTTGGTTTATAAAATAAACTAATTATATTTGCATTGGAGTTCGAACCTAAAAAGTGTTTTTATTAATATGTGTGTAACTTTAAAATGAAGTGTGATTATGAAAACAATGGGTTATAAAGGTATGGTAATCGTTCTTTTTAGTATGTTTGTAGTGGGTGTGTCGGCGCAGAGTGTTCTGACGCTGAAAGTGACGAATGTTCCTTCTGCCAAGGGGAAGCTGATGGCGGCTACCGACAAGGGGCAATATAATATGGTGGATGCCGCTGTGAGCGATGTCGTGCTGGAGCTGAAGGATGTGCCTGCGGGCAAGTGCAAAATTTACGTCTATCACGATGAAAACGGTAATTACCGGCTCGACAGAGAGGACGGAGTACCGATGGAGTATTGTGCCATTGTCGATTGGGAGGTAAAAGAAAATACGGAGACGGTGGTTGTGCCGTTGGTGGATGTCCGAAAGGGAATGAAGAAGTAATCATATCGGGTATAATTATGAAAGATAAAGAATTGAACGAGAAAGAGAGTTTGGAACTTATCGCTCGAATGATACGCAATACGCGTCGCAACCTGGATACGGGTAGCGGAAATGGTTTTTTAGTGTGGGGATATGTAGGTGTGTTGGTGACTTTGGCCGTATGGGCAGGTGTCACGTTTACGGGCAATCCTGTCTGGATGTGGGGATTCTGGGGGATTCCGGTTGTGGGGTATCTGTTGATGTTCCTCTTATTGCGTAAGCGGCAAAAACCTGTGAAGTTTTATCTTGACAAGATACTGGAGCGGGTGTGGGGGGTGTTCGGGATGGTATGTATGATGGGGGTGCTGGCGGCAACGGATGCCGGACATTACGAAACTATTCTGCCTTTGTGTGCCATCTTCTTCTCGTTGGGCAGCATCATTACGGGCTGCATCATTCGCTATACTACGTTTTTTATCTTCCCGCTGTTTGGCTTTTTATGGGGGCTGAAGAATTTGTTGTATACTTGGGGAGAAGTGCCTTTCCTCTCATCCCTGCTTTGGTTTGTCGGTGTACTGGTATTTTCGCTGATTATTCCCGGGCATATACTGAATTATAAGGCGCGGAAAGAAAATCGAAACGGAGAGTGGGGTGAAGTATGATGACACGAAACAGTGCTTTAGACAAATTCCTGCTTTCCCGAAAGTTTATTGTGTGTATAATTGTTTTGCAATTTATTCTATTGCCGATTGCTACTAAAGGATTTCGGTGGGAGAACATCAGTGATCTGATAATTTATACCTTGAGCCATGCACTTATACAAGGGATGTATCCTTATGCGTGGACTTTTCAGATTGTTTCCCTTGTCATGCTGATGCTGCTTGTGCTTCGGCGCGTGACGATGTCGCGCTGGTTTATGTTTTATGTGGGAGGTTGCTATGTGCTGTATGCCATTGTACAGAATGTGGCAGTAACAGATAAATATGGTTTCAGCATAGTGACGGTCAATGTGGTGATGATGCTCTTGGTTGCCCTGCTTTGGATGAGGGAAGCCTGGCGGGGGAGCAGCAGGCTGACCTTCGGCAATCTGAACCGAAGGACGGCATGGCTGATACCCGTGGCACTCTTTTGCCTATGTTGGCCTATGGACATGATGCGTGGCGCAGAACCCGATTTCAGCCCGATACATCTGTTTGCCGGAGGCTCGGCGATGGCATTTTGTCCGATGACTCCGGTTTTTCTGGTCCTGCTTCTATTGAGTAAAGAAAATATTGATTTAACTTTGCTGCGGGTAACGGCGTTGGTGGGGTTTATCATCGGCTGTTATAACATGGGCAATTTTGCAACCGATGCAGGGTTTTATTTGGGATTGTATCACCTTCCTTTGGTGGGAATATCTCTCTATGCATTGTTGAAAAGTAAACGGAAGAATAAAATTTGATATGTTTAAAGAACTGAACCCTTTGCTTCACAGTGAACTGCGGCTTGCGGTGATATCGTTGCTCATCAGTGTCGAGGAAGCGGATTTTGTCTATATCCGTCAACAAACGAAAGCTACGGCAGGAAACCTCAGTGTGCAGTTGGATAAGCTCAGCAAGGCGGGTTATGTGGAGATAACAAAAACTTTTAAAGGAAAAATGCCTTGTACGCTTTGTAGGATTACTCCGCAGGGAGTGGATGCCTTTGAGGAATATGTAGAGTCATTGAAATCTTATCTGGTGGGAAAATTATGATTTTCCTGAGAATTTGATGAGGTTGATGGAAAATGGCAGTGTCTGATTAAAAACAATGAATTGATATGAGAATCTTGGTTACTTATGCCGTACAAGGCGAATTTACTGAATTGAAATTTCCCGGACTGATGGGGGAGGAAGAGGTGCAGATTGGCTATCTCCGTACCGGCGTGGGAAAGGTGAAATCGGCTTTTTATCTTTCGGAAGCAATAAACCATGTGCAACCTGACCTGGTGGTCAATGTGGGTACGGCAGGGACTATCTGTCACCAGGTAGGAGATATTTTCGTATGTCGCCATTTCGTAGACCGCGATATGCAGAAGCTGGTGGAGCTTGGTATGGAGCATGAGATTGATTCAACGGATTTGTTGTCCCAAAAAGGATATTGTTTGCACTGGCCGGCAGGCGGTGTATGCAATACGGGGGATACTTTCCTGACAGAACTCTCGGATGTGTCCGGTGATGTTGTGGATATGGAAGCCTATGCCCAAGCTTTAGTATGCCGTGCCAAGAATGTTCCTTTCATTTCGGTGAAGTACGTGACGGACATTATCGGACAGAACTCCGTGAAACATTGGGAAGACAAGCTTGCCGATGCCCGGAAGGGGTTGGGAGAATTCTTTGAAAAATTGGGAGGAATTTAGCACGTTACCTCAACGTCTTGAATGACAGAATATGCCAAGTCACCCCCACAGCGACAAGAAACAATACTATCTTTATTTCTGTTAGTGGAATCAGGAAGAAGATGCAGTAAACCATTGTTCCCCACATCAGCAGTAGGGAGATGATTTTGGCACGTAGAGGGATGGCTTTGTTCTCGCGGAAGTTGCGGATGTAGGGGCCGAGGCATTTGTGGTTCAGCAGCCATTGGTACAGTCTGGGTGAGCCTCTGAAATAGAGCGTAGCCGTGAGCAGCAGGAAAGGCGTAGTGGGCAGCAACGGCAGGAAGATACCGATGATGCCGAGTGCCAAAGAAAGTGTTCCTAAAATGATGTAGACTGTTTTCATGCGGCAAATGTAGGAAAAATAATAATATAGATAATATGTATGCGAATAAAGTAAAGAAGGTTGTTGCCGTCCACGACTTGTCGGGAGTCGGACGGGTGTCTCTGACGGTGGTCATTCCCATTCTTTCGTCTATGGGTTTCCAGGTGTGCCCGTTGCCTACAGCCGTATTGTCAAGCCATACCCAGTATCCGGAATTCTCTTTTCTGGACTTGACGGATGAAATGCCGAAGATTATTTCCGAGTGGAAAAAGCTGGAAATGCAGTTTGATGCCTTTTATACTGGCTATCTGGGTTCTCCGCGGCAGATACATATTGTTTCTGACTTTATTGATGACTTCCACCGACCGGACGGTCTGGTTGTGGTAGACCCGGTGTTGGGCGATAACGGACGGCTTTATGCGAACTTCCACGAGTCCATGATTGATGAAATGAAACATCTCATCACCAAGGCCGATGTCGTTACTCCCAATCTGACGGAACTGTTCTATCTGCTGGGCATTCCTTATAAGGAGATGAATACGGATGAGGAGTTGAAGTCATATCTTCGCCAGCTTTCCGATTGTGGTCCCGAAGTGGTGATTATTACCAGTGTGCCTGTATGGGATGATAAGCATAAGACGTCCGTATATGCCTATAACCGGAACGGTAACCGCTACTGGAAGGTTACGTGTCCTTACTTGCCGGCCCATTATCCCGGAACGGGGGATACGTTTACCAGTGTCATCACCGGAGCACTGTTGCAAGGCGACAGTTTGCCCATTGCCCTGGACCGTGCCACGCAGTTCATTCTGCAAGGTATCCGTGCTACTTTCGGATACGAGTACGACAACCGTGAAGGTATACAGCTTGAAAAGGTGTTGCATAATCTCGACATGCCGATTCAAATCTGCAGCTATGAATTAATTTAAACCAATCCCATCTTATGAAAAAGAAAATATTCCTGGCAGTGTATCTCTGTTACGGCATGTTCACAGCAATGGCGCAGACTGCTGCCGATTCTCTTGCCATCGTTTCTGCCACCTGGCAGACTGAGCCCCTGCAGAAAGGGATGCTTTATAAAAAGGCAGTATTCAGTTCTTTGTATGGAGTTCCTCAGGAAGTGTCCATTCTTGAAATATCCCCGAAGCGCTACCGTTTTGATGTGCTCGTCCACAATCCCAAGGAGGAGACCAGCGTAGCCGCCCGGCATGCAGGTGCGGTGGCGGCCATCAATGGTTCCTATTTTGATATGAAAGCCGGTAATTCCGTCTGTTATCTGCGTAAGGACGGGGTGGTGATAGATACTACCTCTACCGGGGTTCTGGCAACAGTGTCCAATGGAGCTGTGTTCATAAGGAAGGGCAGGCTGGAACTGATTCCCTGGAGTAGGCAGGATGAAAAGACGTGTACTTTGAAAAAGGGCACTGTGCTGGCTTCCGGTCCTTTGATGCTGAAGGACGGGCAAATGTGCGACTTGTCCGGGACTAACCGGAATTTTGTAAATACCAAGCATCCCCGCAGTGCTGTGGCGCTGACAAGAGAAGGAAAAATCCTGCTTATTGTTGTTGACGGACGTCGGAAGGGAAAATCGGAAGGTATCAATATACCCGAGCTTGCCCATATGATTCGTATATTGGGTGGGGAGGATGCGTTGAATCTGGACGGCGGTGGTTCTTCTACGCTGTGGAGTGGGGCGTTGCCGGATAAGGGAATAGCCAATACCCCGAGTGGCAGTGCAGAGCGTAAGGTTGCCAATTCTCTTTGTGTGTACGAATAAGTTAGGGAAGTAAATGGATAAATCTTAAGTTTTTTGTAATTTTGCCGTCGCATCGAGGTGACATTAGATGCGATAACTTATATTATATTAATTAGCGTATTAACAAGTATGTACACAGTCATCAAACGCATGGAAGTGTCGGCTGCCCATAGCCTGAAACTTTCTTATCGCAGCAAGTGTGAGAATCTGCACGGTCACAACTGGATTATCACTGTCTATTGCCGTTCCAAAGAGCTGAATGCGGACGGAATGGTGGTAGACTTCAGTCACATCAAGCAGGTGGTAAAGGAACAGCTGGACCATCACAATCTTAATGAAGTGCTTTCCTTCAATCCCACAGCCGAGAACATAGCCCGTTGGATATGCGACCAGATACCCACTTGCTTCAAGGTAGAGGTGCAGGAGTCGGAATCAAACATTGCCGTCTATGAGGAAGATTAATGAGATATTCTACAGTTTGCAGGGAGAAGGATACCATACGGGTACTCCGGCTGTCTTTATCCGTTTTTCCGGTTGTAACCTGAAGTGCCCCTTTTGCGATACGCAGCATGAGGAGGGAAGATGGATGTCCGATAAGGAGATTCTGGAGGAGGTCGGAAAATATCCTGCCGCTACCGTGATACTGACCGGTGGAGAACCCTCCCTTTGGATTGACCGTGAATTTGTGGATTGTCTGCACCAGGCGGGAAAGTATGTCTGTATTGAAACAAACGGTACCCGTCTGCTGCCGGATAATATAGACTGGGTGACCTGTTCTCCCAAGCAGGGGGCAAAGCTGGAAATTACGCGTATGGATGAAGTGAAGGTGGTGTATGAAGGGCAGGATATTACTGTTTATGAGCAGCTGCCTGCCAGGCATTTCTTTCTCCAGCCTTGCTCTTGCAGCAATACAGCCGAAACGGTGGATTGCGTGATGAAGTATCCTAAGTGGAGGCTTAGTTTGCAGACACATAAGCTGATAGATATCCGGTAGGCGTTTATAAAACGACAAAGGCTGTAAGCATTGCTTACAGCCTTTATCGTTCATGCACGGGAGGAGAGGCTCGAAGTACAACGACAATTTGTTGTCTTCTTGTTATCCTTGATTGTCAACATGCTACGAATTTATACCTTGGTTATTAATCTGTTGCAGTGTCCGAAATTTGTCCGGGGATAATTCTTGTAATTAGTTGATTTACTGCATTTGCTCTATCACTTTTTCGATATTTTCCAATTTATTCTTCAAAACAGATTCTAAATTGGAAATGGCGGCAGTTTGCATGAAAGCTCCCAAAAGTTCGGGGTGATTCTCTGCATAAGAAGAATCATTGAATTTGTCATTGATAATCTCGATTGCAGAGGTCATGTAGAAGGTTGCTTCTTCTAAGGACTGCTGCTGAAGTTCTGAATACGATTTCCTTTCCATAATTTTATACTTTTCTATAATGTCCTTTTATTAGCTATTCTATTCCTTCATTTTTGCATTGTTATTTAAAACTTAGTTATAATGGAAGACCAAAAATTGAGAGAATTGTGTGTTTCGTACGCTATGCAATTGATACAAGAACAATCGAAGAGAGACCTTGCTCTATCTCTTACTCCCATAGACCTTGCAGATAGAATTTATCAGTATATCAAAACTGGGAACAAAGATGAGCGCTTGGTTAAATCTTAGATTTTTCCTTTGATGCTTTTCAATTCTCTTTCTACATCATTGTACATGTTATATACGTTCTGATGGATAGGAATTAGATATTCATCTGCATACTGAATTATCTTTTTTTCTATGATAATTTGATTGTCAATTGTACGTTTCATGTGTGCTACTAAATTTTCAGTAGCACTTTCTTCTTTCTGTTTCAGTTCATTTATTTCTTGTTTCAGCTCTTCGTTTTTAGTATTAAGAGCGTTAACTTCACTTCTGAGAAGTTTTATTTCGTTTAAGATTTCCTTTAACGACAAATCAACTGAATTTTCATTTTTCCAGAGCAATCCCATTTCTTCACTACTTATTCATTAATATCTGAATCGTTCTCTCTTTCTCGCTTATCACCCTTTCCTTTTCTTCCAAAAGGGCATTGAGGTGGGCTATCTCCTTTTGACATTCACTCAAAGAAATGTTCCCAGATACTTTGTTGCCATTGCCTTTAACCTGATGACCAATATTTATTTCTGTAGTATCAATTTCCCTGTCAAAAAAGTAATCTAAACTACATTTTAGTTCATTAGCCATTTTTTCTAAAATATTAGATGTAGGGTTTGCAGTCAATCTGAAATAGCCATAAAGAGTTTGTTCTGCTATCCCTATCCGTTTACTAAACTCATTTTGAGCTATTCCTTTAGATTCTAATAAATCTTTGAGCTTCTGTCCGTTAAACATAAATATTATTTATACAAAGTCTAAATATTAAAATATAATAGATTTTATCGCTAAAATATAATTTATACTATAAAATATATATTAGCTTTGCAGTATAAATATAGCACTAATAATCAAGATAAATATTACAATAATGGAGAAATCTACAAAAATGGTATTTAGAGACCATTATGACAAGCTGTCTGATGTTCAGAAGGATATTCTCAGGAAGAGGGTTCTTGAGGAGAGTGGAATGGCTTATGCCACTTTTTACTACAAGTTACGTACAGATTCGTTCAAACCGCTTGAAATGAAGCTAATTACTGAAATCATAAACTCTTTATTTAAATGATGAATGAATATATTGAAGAAACAATCCGAAGAATGGATGCTGGACTATATAAATTTGGCGATGTGATATTCGAATATGAAGGAATCCCAATAATATGTTATATAGGAAAAGATTCTGTTACCGAAGGATATATAGGATGGGATTTAGAGCGCAACAGATTAGTCTTTTTTACACATAAGAAAGAAGAGGATAGTGTTGAAGAAAGAACTTGTATGATTAATTTTAAAAAGATAAAGAATTATTTCCACAAGAAATGAAGAACTATTTGAGAGCATTTTTGTGATTCGATAAAACTAAATGAAAATAATATTATGGATAAGAAATTTATTACCGCCCAAGAGGCAAACGAAAAAGCCAAGGCTTACTCGGATATTGAGCGTATATGTGAACAGATTGAACGTGCAGCTGAGAAAGGCAATTTCAGAACTTATTTAGAAGTTATTACTCCAAAAGACCAGGCAAAATTGGAAATGCTTGGATATACAGTGACAGAGAACCCCGATGGGAAGTTTCCTATTAGCATCTCGTGGAAGTGACGTATGGAGGCAATATCCAACATCGAGTTCTACAACACGCCCGAAGGGGATGTGATGATGAAGGAGTTTGGACAACCAGCGGTTGTACTTAAGGATTCCGATAGGCCGACCATTGAATATATGCTTTCTGTTATCCGGGATCGATATCCAAAAGCACATGCCCGACTGATGCAGCTCTATTCTGCCAGCACCATGAACCGGTGGCATTATGAATTTCGGGTAGTCCACCGTTTCATCCGCTGCAACTTTGGCGAATATGACCAATATAACCTTGACATCAACAAAGATGGTCTGTTTGTATTCGAGGAGGTCAAATGCCCGTTACGGGGTGAATGCGAACATGAAGGCGTGATTTGCCGTCCGGAGCTTAATACAACATTGACAGATCGCGAGATGGAGGTGTTCCGGCTCATAGCCTCCAACTGCCAGACGGATGATATTGCGGCAGAACTGCATATCTCGCCTTGTACGGTAAACCGCCATCGGGAGAATATTAAAGCGAAAATCAGGGTTCGTAATGTCGCTGAGATGGTTTCTTACTGGCATCAGAACCAAATGAAATAATTAACCTATAAAATAAAATGAATATGGAATTGAATATTGAGAAAGCGAAAGCATTGTTTCCGGATGCGATTAAATTGCAGCTTCGTATTAATGGACCGGCTACTGTTGTGGATATACGCCGTTTGTTGCCTAATAGTGTCGTCATGTTATCCTGCAAGATTAGCAAGAACTACGCGAATGTCATTTACAGCGAAGGAGCTGCGAAACGTATGTTCCCGGATGTTTCCAAACTCTCCGGAGAAGTGAGCATTGATAAACATCGTATTGCCTATATCTATAGGGATGGCAAGAGAAAAGGTGTCAAACTTTTGCTGAATTTCCTTCCGAAGGCAGATAGGCGGATTATTGATATTCTGGAGATGTCATTCGGGGATAAGATGGTGCAAGTGAGTGAGTATGCTGAGTGCGATATGGGTTGCATCTTCTTTGAGAATACAGAATCGGAGGATGTGGAAAGGGTCTTGTTGGCCTATTGAATGAGTAATGGAAAATGTAAATGATATGACTATGAGATACTTTATAGACAACATCAAGACTTATTCCAATGTCAACAAAAAGGGCAGGGCATTACAGATATACGTGCAACAGTTTGACCGACATCTAATTGCTGACGAATGTTCTTTGGATGCACTGAAGTGTGACATCGAGCACCAGATTAAGGTTATGAATGAGAAATACCCACGCAGCCGTCCGGTTCGGCTCGAGGTATATGAGAATGCCAAGGGTGGGCAGTGGACTATTCTTGTGGAGCATGACAGTGACAGTATTGTTTGTATCATATCCTATAAAAAGGTGATGGGCTATTATGCCTTTGCAGATAAGGTAGATGAATTTGCAAAAATAGGACAGTGATGAGTAATGTGATTGTTTTTTTATGGACATCTCTGATTGCATTGGTGGCCGCCCTGATACTATGTGTCTGGGCAATGCGGAGGGCATCCGACTTTCACCGATGCCTCTTTCTCTTCGATGCCATTGTGCTGGTGATAAATATTGGAGTGGTGGGTTTTGCAATCTGGTGGCTATCTAATATGCGGTAATATGAGAGATATGAAAATGACAGATTTCCCGACATATCCTTGGGAGACCCTTGACGTGTATCAGGACAACAGTTACTGTTACAATATCCGTCCTGGCCAACATGTCGTTGGAGATTTATTCGACGATTCCAAGACGAAGCTGGTATCATACAACAGAAAATCACATGTGCAGATAATCTGTGTATGCGACCCCTACAAGCCGCTTTTCTATGCGCGTGAATGTATGTATGGTGTATATTCGGCGTGGAAAGAAATCGAAGAGGACATCTTTAACCTGGAGCTGATGGGGTATTCTACCAAACAAAAATTCCCACCCCTATGTACATCACACCATTATTTTTAAAGTATGAATGAGAATGAATTAACCAAAGGTGTTTGCCGTATTTGTGGTTGTACCGATGACGATCCTTGCTTTAATCCACGAGTAGGCAATTGTTGGTGGATAGATGAAACCCACACCTTGTGTAGCCATTGCGCTGATGAAGAATTAAGCTGTGACCCTGAAACACGGCACTGCATTAATAGCACTTTTGAATCAGATGAACTAATAAAAAATGGAGATTTATGGTAACGAAAACAACATTCAAAAAGAAATTTCCGGACGTTAAGGTGCAGAAGCTACAGACCAGCGTTGTCTTCAGCAGGCAGCAGGTAGAAGAAACCGTATTGAAGATGTGCGATTCTCTCGGTGTCGGACTGCTTTATTACAATTATGCAAACAGATGGATAACCGTTTATACCTCCGAGAAAATGAAAAAGGCACTGGACTCAATGAAACCGGGTTCTGAGGTATTTCACGAACATTATGGTGTCTATGGTAAAGTGATAAGCGATAAGCCATTTGTCATTTGTGGAGAATTGTGTATCAGGGTTGACTTTGGGGGAATGCCTGACAGTGGAGCATATAGCTGTGTATGTTTTGTAATGTAATCGAATAAATATGAATATAGAACAATGGATTGGGGAGGGATTAGCTGTGCGCTTGTTTGTGCAATACCTATAGTGGACATTATCTGCGATACTGTAAAAAAAGTATTTGAGATGAAATATAAAAAAGGAGATGAAAACTAAGTTGATAAAGAAGCATAATCCGCAATCTTTTTTGGATGATTTGAAAAGGGTACGGGAGGTCATGGTTTACGCAGAGTGCACCAACTCCTACTATCAAATCTAAAAAAAAGACTTGCTGAGAGATGCTGAAAGGAAAGCAATCACATATTATATAACGGATACTAATATTTATTATAAAAAGGAATGTGATGGTAGTCATTTAACGAATAACAAAACAGATATGAACCCAATGGATAATGAGTTACAATGCAAGAGATGTGGGAAGCCGATAAAAGGTGGTTGCTACAATGCTCCCGATGGACCTTTTTGTGTGGATTGCTGGGAAAATAAAATCAGCGAAAAAGCTAAAAAGGATTATGAGAAACAAGCCTTAAAGAGATTGCAGGCTATTGGTTTCGGTTTTAAAACAAATCAGTAATGAATAAAAAAGAAATATCAATGAAAAAAGGTCAGAAGGTGCGCATCCTGCGTACCAATCAGGTAGCGACAATCGTCGAAGTGGAATTGATTCATAAAGGTGGTAAGGTACACCGCTACTGCCATCTGAAGACAGATGAAAAGTCATATTTGTGGTTGGATGCCTCAGAACTGGGGAGTGTGGTGGAGGAAGTGAAGGTCTCGGTAGTTGATGACTGGAACCGGGAACTGCACTTGGTTATATGCCAGGACTACTCCAAGGATAAGATAACACTACATCTTACCGGCAAGAATCCGGATAATCTGAAGGAGGCTTCCGGACTATATGCGAGACTGATGAACTTGTTCATTGGGAGCCTGAAGGAAACGCGGGAACTGTAGGAGCAGATAACGTCCTTGATAACTCTCCTATAAAACAATTCTTTTGTACCCTTCAATGTTTAAAACATGGACTTGCTTCAATATCTTCCGGACGATAGTCGATCCTGGATTCAGTCTTATATAGAACAGGTAGGAATGGAGAGGTTGACGGAATACTATGACAAAGTATTCATCGAGCTGTACGAGATGCTGCCCGGTGAATCTTTCCGGGTACTTGAAAAGGTCAGTCCGGAGAACTATGGCCTTTTCATGAAATGCGTGTATTCATGCTTGTGTGAGTTTGACTTGTATGATATATGCAGCTATTATATCGAAGAACAAGGTACTGTCATTCTTAGAAGGTAGTACCCGAATATAATATACAATGATAGACGAAAGAATCATAGAACAAATCTTAGACCGTGCTGATATTGTGGATGTAATATCCGGTTACGTCGATCTGAAGAAGAAAGGAGTAAATTACCAGGCGTGCTGCCCTTTCCATAAGGAGAAGACCCCCAGTTTCTTCGTGAGCCCGGCACGCGGCACCTGGCACTGTTTCGGATGTGGTAAGGGCGGCAACGCCGTCGGTTTCTTGATGGAGCACGAGACGATGAGCTATCCGGAGGCCGTCAGGCACCTCGGCAAGAAATACGGCATAACCGTCGAGGAAGAGAGGCTGACTCCCGAGCAGGAACAGGCACGCATGAAGCGCGAGTCGATGTTCGTAATCAACCAGCGGTGCGCGGAGCATTTCCGCCAGAATCTGCTGGACCCGGCCAACAGGGCTGCCGCCGAATATGTCAAGGGGCGCTGGGGGCTGGAGTATGCCGAAGAGACGGGCATTGGGTTTGCGCCCGACAAATGGGATGATTTGTTGAACTTCGCGCAATCGGCCGGTCTTTCCATAAACTTGATGAAGGAGATGGGGCTGCTATCGGACAACAAGGAAAAGGCTAAAGAAAGGGGGACGGAGATTAGGACTTTCGATGGTTACCGTAACCGCATAGTTATTCCCATACGCGACCGTTTTCGACGGATTATAGGCTTTACCGCACGTGACATGTCCGGTGAGAAGGTGGCCAAGTATATCAATTCGGCTGAAAATGAAATCTACCATAAACGTGATTCAATTTTTGGAATTGATACGGCCATACGCCAGGCTGCCAAAGAAGATAAATTCTATTTGGTGGAAGGGGCACCCGATGCGATGCAGCTTCAGCGTATTCGTGTCAACAACGCTGTTGCCCCTCTTGGAGGCGATTGGACTGAAAGCCAGATGGAGCAACTGAAGAAGTACGCCACTAAAGTTTGCTTCCTTCCGGATGCGGACCCGCCCAACCCAGATAAAGGTGAGAAACTGGGTGCCGGCATTCGCAACGTGATGCGTAACGGATTGCAGGCGATGAAGTGTGGGTTTGGTGTATCGGTCAAAGAGATACCACTTGGGGAAGCGCAGAGCAAGAATGATCCGGATACCTACTGTACGAGCATTCAGAAGTTTCAAGAACTGAAAGAGGTAGATTTCATTCCATGGTATGCCTCATATATATTCCAAGACATCAATACCACCGAAGAGCGAAGCGATGCTGTCAGCACCATCTGCTCCATGGTGGTCATGGTGAAGGACGAAGTCAAAGAGTCCATGTACCTCAAACAGCTCCAGTCATTCTATGATGACAAGAAGTTGTGGCAAACGGCCATTAAACGGGCCAAGAAGCTTGATAAAGCCAAGCAAGTCATTAATGAGAGCAAAAAGATAGACCGTGACCTTTATCAAAAATATGGCTTCTATGAAGAATACAATGCTTACTTTGCATTGGCTGGGGACAGTGGGAAAGCTGTGCAATGGAGCAATTTCACCATGTTGCCTCTATTCCACATCAAAGATTCCCTCCTGCCCAAACGTCTCTACCGAATCAAGAATCAAAACAAGCAAGAGGAAATCATAGAGATGAAACAAGAAGACTTGGTGTCATTGTCCAAGTTCAAGCAAAAGGTAGAAGGCCTCGGCAATTATATCTGGCTGGCCACTGAAAAAGAACTCACAAAGCTGAAGATGTTCCTTTACGAACAGACCGAGACTGCACTTGAGGTGACACAGCTTGGCTGGCAACGGCAGGGGTTCTTTGCTTTCGGCAATGGGTGCTTTGATACGGAGTGGCATGAGGCGGACGAATACGGCATTGTTCGGCTGAAGGGCGGCAACTTCTACCTGCCCGGTTGTAGCACCATTTACCGTGATGACGTGAAGCTGTTCCAGTTCGAGCGCAGGTTTGTGCATACGACCTACAACAATGTCAGCATAAGATCCTACAGCGAACAGCTGATACAAGTATTCGGTGACAATGCCAAGGTGGGCATCTGTTTCTTAATCGCCTCCCTTTTCAGGGACATCATATCGGGGCAAACCAAGAGCTTCCCCATCTTGAATCTGTTCGGCCCGAAAGGTAGCGGCAAATCAGAACTCGGTCACAGCCTGATGTCGTTCTTCATCATCAATAATAATCCGCCAAACATCCAGAATGCGACTATTGCAGCCTTGGGAGATGCGGTGGCACAATGCGCCAATGCGCTGGTGCATATTGACGAGTACAAGAATTCCATCGACCTTGACAAACGGGAGTTCCTCAAAGGCTTGTGGGACGGAACTGGCCGAAGCCGCATGAACATGGACCGGGACAAGAAGCGGGAGATTACGAGCGTGGATTGCGGTGTCATCCTATCCGGTCAAGAAATGCCGACAATTGACATCGCCCTATTTTCCAGGTTGATTTACCTGACCTTCACCAAAACGGAATTCTCCACGTCTGAGAAACAGGCATTTGACCAATGCAAGTCAATACGCGACTTAGGACTGTCGCACCTTACTTTGCAGCTGTTGCGCTACCGGTCAAAAATGGAGACGGATTTCACGTCCTCCTATCGCCAGTGTATGGGGGATTTGAATGAACGCTTGAAAGGCGAGAGCATAGAAGACCGCATCCAGCGGAACTGGGTCATTCCGTTGGCCGCCTTCCGCGCACTTGAAGCGGTGCTCGACGTGCCATTCACTTACCTGGAGCTGCTGAACATCTGTGTGGGCGGCATCATCCGGCAGAACTGTGAATGCAAGAGCAACAACGAACTGGCCAACTTCTGGAATGTGGTCAGTTACTTGCAGCAGGACGGTGAAATATTCTTAGAGTCGGATTTCCGCATTGATTATTTGTCCGGGCTGAAGACAAACAAGGTCAAGGACCTCGCTTTTAAGCAGCCACGCCCTATCCTGCGTATGCGCACAGACCGCATCTTCATGCTGTATAAGAAGTTCAGCAAACAGGTGGGAGATACCGCTTTACCGACTGAATCGTTGAATTTCTACTTGGAGAACTCCAAAGAATACCTGGGGGTACAAAACTCCGTCCGTTTCAAGAACATATTGAAGGGGGTAGAAGTAACCAAAGAATTGGAGGCCGGTGGACAAAAATATTATAAGAAAACCAGCGTGACCAAGCAGGCCCTCTGCTTCGATTACACGGAGCTGATGGCAAACTATAATATCAATCTCAACATTGATATGGGAATGCCTGACGAAGAGGAAGAAGGGCGGGATAATAAACCGCCGGAGGACAAAACTTCTCCATATAAATTTTAATGTCTATCATAGTTGTGCGGAAGCTCTTGCCTGTGAAGGTAGGGGCTTTTTTCTTGCCTTTTTGAGACAAAAAAGATGCTTTATTTTGGGGCAAAAAATGCTTCTACACTTTCTACACTTTCTACATCTTTATAAATCAGTGTTTTATGTTATAAAAAGATGTTCTACAAGCTTCTACAAATTTCTACAAAATGCTGCTTTTTTACTTTTCTTCTACAAAATGCCACTTTGTATAAGGTTTTTCTACACTTTTTCTTCTATATTGTAATAGTTATATTGTTGATATATAGGATGTTAAACGGTTTGTGGAAGTTGTAGAAGATGTGGAAGGCAAAATGTGCCTGTAAATTGGGGAACTATTTTTCTGACGGAACCAATCAGTTTCGATAAAAAGTTCACTATATTTGCTTATTAATAAATGACTTGAGCTATGAAACCTAATGTAATAATTGAACTCCAACCCTACCTTCACGATTACCTATATCATGAATTCGGATGCAGGCCTACTGATGAAGGTGTGAATGTGACTGCTGCCAATGATATTGGCAAGTTCATTCAGGCCATGGTCACTGTTACGGACAGACCGCCCAAGCAGGCTATCAAGGAGCATCCGATAACGTTGTATCTTCCTATTCAGGAGTGGAACCATTTTATTCTGCAGGAGAACTTCATCTATATACCGGAATGGAAACAGCGTATGCTCCAGAGCTATATCGAAGCCTCTTTCCGCATACGTGTACGGGAATACTTTGTTGCTGGCTATGAGAAGGGGTATAAGCAGGACCGGATTATCCGGGCGTTCCTGATGGCATACAATATCAAGAACAATGCCATCAATTACGATGCTGTCAAGAAGTTCGACTACCGTAATAGGCAGCGGATGGTCAAGGAGGTGAATAGGGATATTCAATTGTCGCTGTTCCCTTGACATTTTTTAGCAGATTAATTATTAAGTAAAAAGCAGATTTTCAGATAAATAACTCTTAAAATATAAGTGAGAAATGAATATCGGTGACAAACGTGCCCAAATATGTGCCATGGGATTTATTCCGGTTGCGGCCTCGGTGGTCAAAAATATGCCGGGTGTGGAAACGATTCAGGTTTCAGGAGAATGGACGCCGATTCCGGTCTCTTCCGGGGAGTTCAAGGAAAAGAACGTTGCCGGGGAATTGACGGAGCAGGAGCTGAAAGCGGTGGTTACTGATACGGGAGCCTTATTTTCCAATTCGCTGCGTGATTTGCTTTGCCGGGAGGGACTGGTCCGCTTGAAATTCACCAATGGTACCGAAAGGGTGGTGGGAACCGACCAGTTCCCGGTAGTGGTGACGCTTCAGGAATCTGGTTCTCCGGCAGCCTTTACCCTCTCTTTCAAGCGCAGCAGCCCTGAGCCGGCCAAAATATTGAAGTCCTTTTAAGCAGTTGGTGCCATCGTACCTTTGTATCGGATTAATAAGGTACAAAAGATAATGGCATTTTCAAACTTATATAGTGCAGTCTGCCGAGGCAAATGGTTCGTCTCCTTCCGCGAGGTGGAATCGAACTTGTTGCTTGTAAACAGACTGTTGGAGCATGGCATAGACAATCAGGATAATAGGATACTTGCCGACAGAGAACCAGTTCCGTTGATGATTGCGGCAGCGGGCGGCCGAACGGCAAGGCTTTCCGGTGGTTATGCTGACGCTCCCAAAGGCAGTACGGCTATTATTCCCGTTCATGGTACCTTGCTTAAATACGGTACCTATTGCAGCTATGGTACAATGGAGTATGCCGACCTCATCCGCGAGGCGGCTGATTCCTCGAATATTTCTTCTGTTTTATGTGACATCGATTCCGGTGGCGGTGCAGTGGATGCCATTGCACCGCTGGTCGATGCCATCCTTTATGCGCGTGGCAAGGGCAAGGCAGTGGTGGCTCATTGTGACCTCTGCGCTTCTGCCGCTTATTATGCCGCTTCCTATTGTAACGAAATCATTGCGGCCAATGAGGTGTCTGCCGAGTTCGGCAGTATAGGTGTGATGATGAGTTTTCCGGATTATGCCAAGTATTATGAGAGTGCAGGCATCAAGGTGCATACCATCTATTCCAACCTCTCTGATTACAAGAACGCTCCTTTCGAGGCAGCCAAGAAGGGGGATTATGCTTCCATCCGTGATGAGGAACTGGACCCGTTGGCCCGCGACTTCCAGGAGAACGTCAAGAAGAATCGGGGAAATTGCTTGAAGCTGGAGACTGAAGGATTACTTCGTGGCCGGATGTTCTATCATAGGGAGGCGTTGGAAGTGGGGCTGATAGATGCTATCGGTACCCAGGACTATGCCGTACAACGTAGCCGTGAGATTGATTCGGAAATGACAATAAACAATTATATCAACTCTAAATCATAGAA
Source organism: Bacteroides sp. L10-4 (assembly GCF_013373675.1). Taxonomy (NCBI): domain Bacteria; kingdom Pseudomonadati; phylum Bacteroidota; class Bacteroidia; order Bacteroidales; family Bacteroidaceae; genus Bacteroides; species Bacteroides sp. L10-4. The sequence goes on along the minus strand of NZ_JABXJH010000002.1, from coordinate 143,255 downwards.
TTATGTTTGCAAAAGTGATGAGTGTAGTGCTTGGGTTCTTGGGCATCTCTGCCTTTGCCAAGGATGAGAGGGGCAAATCTATCCTGCTCTCCTCTCAGGAAGAGGAACTGAAGAACAAGTACGGTACCGTATTCGTCGAAGCCTTCAAGAAGGACCTCGCCGAATTTGAGAAAGACGGCAGAAATGCTGAAAGTGCTGTGACCGATGAGGTGAGAGCGCAGCTGGAGGCTGAACGTGACAAAAATGCGCAGGAACTGGCAAAGGCACGCAAGGATTTGGCCGACCTCGATGCCAAAATAAAAGCGCAGGAGAAGGACATCGCCTCGAAGGATGCCCAGATTGCCAAGATGGCCAAAGAACCTGTACCGGATGCGGGGCAGCAGGTTGCAGGAGACAAGAACGAAATGGGTAGCAAGTTCAAGCCGGACATGAGCCTGGCACATAACCGTTATTTGGATGCCGCGTTCAAGGGAGCGGCATATAGTGGTAATTCGACCATTGAAACTACCGAGCTTCAGAAAGAGTTCGGTAAGTATGTTTCTTCCGAGAGGTTGGAAATACTCAAAGGGCTGATGGGTACCACGGAGTCCACCAAGTACATGTCAACTCTGGTGACGGACAAAACAGAGGTTCGTGCGCAGCAGGCTGCCGTTGATTCTGTTCTTCAGCAGTTCGTACCGAAGTGGACGCCTAAGGGCAAATCGAAGTTCACTCCGTTGACCATCAAGAACTACAAGTGCAAGATAAACGTTCCCATCACTCCGTCGGACATCATGGAGGATATCCTCGGTTATCTGTATGATGAGAATCTGAAGCCGGAAGATATGCCGGTAGTCAAGTATATCTTGTATCAGCTCATCTTTCCTAAACTGGACGAAGAGCGTGAGGTTGCTTTGGCGATCGGTGAGTTCAAGGAGACCAGTGCCGTTAAAGATGGGGATGCCGCTACGGATGCCAACGATGTGATGGATGGCTATGTAACCCAGCTCAAGAAGCTGAAGAAGGCTAATAATGATAAGATTACCTGGCTGCTTGACGGTGAAAAGCTGGAAGACGCGACCTTACTTGCCCAAATTGACAAGGCAGTGAGTGAGGTGAAGCCGCTGTATCGGAAAAAGACCATGTTTATCCATGCTGATCCGGATCTGGTGATACGTTACAGCAAGGCATACCGTAAAAAATATCCCTGGCTCAAGAATGAGGACGGTGAGAAAATCAGGGTGGATTTCTCCAGGTTCACGTTCGCACCGCTTGAGGGCATGCGCGGTACCGGAGCCTTCTTCATTACGCCGAAGGAGAACTTCAAGCATTTGCGCAGCCGTGACCCGCAGAGCGCCAAGGTTTGGATGCAGGGTGAGAACTACGACGTGAAGATATTCGCGGAATGGTGGGAAGCTGTCGGTTTCTGGCTGGCAGAAGCTATCTTCGCTTATCTGCCGCCTGAAGAAACAGACAGCTCTTCTGAGGCATCGTCCAGTTCTTCTTCCAGTTCCGGTGCAGGTGTTTAACTATATTAATATAGGAGGTACATATATGTCAGAAACAACATATTCAATGGTGTCGGTGCCCAAGAAGTCATCGAATGCCGGACGTCCGAAAGGGAAGAAGTCCTATATCGAGATTTTTCGCTGGGAAGACGTCAAGACTTATACGCGTGATGAGAAGGGAGTAAAGGTGACGGCATTTGAGATGATGCCAGGTAAAAAGCCCATAGCGGTGTATGCTACGGACTCCACCATCAACATCTACCACTCCAGCGAGGGAGAGGATGATGCACGTGGGTTCATCCACCATGTGGATTATGAACATCCGGGTACAGAGTTGGAACACGATGAATTCGTGAACAACAATATCAATGAGAATCTGGGGGCAATCGTGTTCGGTTGCTCTGGTGAGGATGCGAAGATTGCCGGTACGCCGTGCACTCCGCTGAAGATGACCAAGGCCGATTCCCTGGATAACAAGGAGGGTGACAAGAATACTATCAATTTGGCAAGTTCCTTACGCGGAGGTACTATCGGTCACATCGCCAAGAGCCTTGTACCGGCTACGGACAACGAAGAAATCAATGCCGTTTTGGGATTGGGTGAAGCGTCGTCTTCTTCCGGTGGTTCAGGAGTTTGATTCATTTCTGTTTTAAAGGTTGGTTATTGGAGAGAGGCGTTTGCAGTGCATTCGCCTCTCTTTGTGTCCTTTTACGAACTATGTGGAGACGATATTTTTGTATCGTATTAAAAACTTTAAATTATGGCAACAAAAAAGAAAACAGCTAAGACCGAGGATGTGGCCGTAGAACTGAAACCGGTAGAAGAGAGTGTGGAACAAAAGGATGTGCAGGCCGTCGATAAGGCGGTGGATGCGGTGGAGGAACCGGCGCCGGCGCGGTCGGTTCAAGACCATGTGACAGTGGTTATTCCTTATTGCAAGGAGTTTGCACAAGGCAAGGAACTGCTTTTTGCACTGCGTTCCTGGCAGAAGAATGTACGCTTCGGCATCAATGTGGTGGTAATCGGTGACCGTGAAGATTGGTTCAGCGAAGAGATTACCTTCATTGAGCACAATCGCGTCTCTGACAATGCACAGGTTGATACGCTGGCCAAGCTGAAAGTGGCTATGGAATCGCCCGAAGTGACCGGACGTTTCATCTGGACCAACGATGACATCTATGTGATGAATCCTATCGACCTGGCTCATGTGGCGCTGCCCAAAGTCAATGGAATGCTCGTTCCGCTTAGATTCAAAGGGCTTTATGCCGAGAATATGAAGCGGACGAAGGAGCTGCTGGAGAAGAGTCAATTGCCTTGTCTGAATTATGGTACGCACACACCCATGATGTTGGATAAGGGATGTCTGGCCGCCATGTTCGAGCGATTCCCTGAACTGGAGGAGGGGGGCTATCTGTTTACTTCCGTCTATTATAATTCTCTTCCTTATCCGACACAACCCGTATATCTCAACTGGCCGACAGACCAGGTGTTGCTTCCGGTGGTTTCACAAAAGCCGGATGAGAAGAAGGTACTCGACCTCTTATCCCGCAAGATGTTTATGAACAATGCGGTATCAGGGTATTCACCATGGTTGGAAAAGTTTTTGGAAGGGGTGTTTCCGGAACCGTCGGACTTTGAAGGCTGAAGGGCATCGCCGGAACCGTCATCACGGAAAGGACCCGAGTCTTTCCGTGATGAGTTTCCGTTTCTCAATGCCCCCGACTGTCCGATGGAGTTGGAGGCACTCGCTTCCCGCAAGTTCAGCAAATACCATGCCTATGTGCGGTTACATGCCAGGCTGAGGGATTGTACCTCCCTGCAGGAGTGTGCCGATGTCAGCCGCCAGGTGATTGACAGCTACATGGATAACCGTATGATATGGCAGGAGCTGAACTATTACAAGGAGCATCACACACTTTTGGGCAAGCATCCGGCTTTTGCGGAGTTCCGTCGCAGAAGCGAGTTGCTTCATCTTCCGGTCAAGGAACTGGTACGACGGCAGCAGCAGGTCCAGAACAATATCTGGCGGGTCAAGTCTGAGTTGGCCAAGGGTGACAAGCCGCATCTGGATGTTGTCCGTCGCGAACGGTTGGCAGGGTATGAGAAGGAACTGGCCGACATTAACAGATTATTGGAATGAGCTATTACTTCAATCTTGAAGAATTGCGTAGGGAAATGTCTGATGCCCGCCTCTTCTCCCGTCGGTTTGAAACCATGTTGACATTCAAGCTGAACAGTTTGAAAGAGTTGTGTGGGCGGCTTCCACGGGAGAATGAGGCGTTTTTCATTGAAACAAAGAAAAGCTTTACGGCATTCACTTTCATTGTTTATCTGATTAAGAATGCCGGGCAGGTGAGGCACTTGTATATAGCGACCTATTCTACCAACGAGCGTATCATCAACGCGTTGCTCCGTTGGCGTGAAAAAGGGATGATTGGCAGTATTCATCTGCATATATCGGAGACCATCAAGTTTCGTATGCCGAAGATATACGAGAGGCTGATGCTGCTCCATCAGGATGGAGAGATAGAGCTTTCATTTGCATGGAGCCACAAAAAGATTACCTGCCTGAACACATCGGCAGGTTTCTTTGTGGTCGAAGGCTCCGGCAATTATGGCGAGAATGCGATGGAAGAACAATACGTATTCCTTAAAAACAAAGAAGTGTATGAGTTTCGTAGCGGACGAATTGGTTAAGTGGCGTGACAGTCCGGTGTGGTATGACCGTATTGACCTGGACGAGTTTGAACGGTTGGCAGGTATAGGCTATGAGCCGCGGCAGATTGCCATGTATTACCATGTACCGGAGAATGATTTCCTCTGGTACTTCAATTTGGTAGGCTCACCGTTGAAGTACCATTATGAACGTGGGCAACTGCTTCAACGGGCCAAAGAGGGGCTGGCCATGGCCGCCAGTGCGGAGACCGGTGACAATGTGACCCAGGCACAGCGGTTCGACAAGTTCCGTCAGGCGACCGGGTACCGCAATTCCATTAACAAGATATTTTATGACGATATAGGCTGATGTTCGATAAATCTTACTTTGAGACCTTGCAGGATTACCTTGCCTCCGGCTGCACCATGGAGTTGACGGACGAGGAACTGGACTATTACAACGTGCTCTATGCACTGGTAGGCATTAACCGTAAATATGGCAAGGATAATGCCGTGGCTTTTCTGATGCACGAACCGTTCAATGTGGAACGGATGCGTGCCCGACAGATGTATAGTGAGGCCATTAATCTGTTCTATCTCTGTGATGCCATCGAGAATGATGCACACCGCAACATGATGTATGACAATCTGATGAAAGCGGCCCAGGTGGTACTTCAGAATGCAACCAGCGCCAAGGATATGGAGGTGTATGGTAATCTCACGGTGCAAGCGGCAAGAATCAAGCAGTTGGATAAGCCCGACCCGATAAAGCCGAAGGAGATGGATGAGAAACCGATCAAGGTCTATGACCTCGACCCGAATGCGGTGGGATTACCTTCTGCCAACCGCAACCTGCTCGCGGCGCAGATTGACGGTATGCAGGATATTCCTGCACGGGAGAAGACTCGTCTAAAGAGAGATGCCAATATAATTGATGTTGATATAGAAGAGATGCTCGATGACCAGGAAGAAAAAACTAAAGATTTCGGATGAGGTGGAGGTGCGCTATTCCAACTGGATGGCGCAGCTCATTGCCGTGATGATGCCGTGGTCGCTCTATTGGATTGCAGGACGTGCATCGGCCAAAACGGTACAGGTGCTGGCTGAACGGGTGCAGGAGGTGGCGCAGGACTGCCCTGGTGCACCGTTCGCATGGGTGGCCGATACATATTCTGATTTGCACAAGAATGTGGTTCCCTCGCTGGTGGACGGGTTGTCGAAGCTGGGGTGGGAGCAGGGCATCCATTATGTTATGAACCAGGAACCGCCAAAAGAGTGGCGCGACCGCATGTACAACATATGTTCTGATTGGCGCAATACGATGGTGTTCTACACCGGCTTCAACTTCACCTTTATCTCTTTGGACCGTCCGGCCATCGGTGCCGGTCGTTCCTATGTGGGGGTGTTTGGTGATGAAGTGAAGTATTTCCCGGAAGAGAAGTTCACGAACTTGCTGAAGGCCGTGCGTGGGTTCCGGGTCAAGTATGGTGATAGCGTATGGTACCGCAGCCGTACACTGACTACTGACATGCCGAATCCGAACCACCTGGGTGAATACGACTGGATTCTCAAGCTGGCCAAGCAGAATGACAAGCGGAAAATCCTTCTCATGTTGCAGGCCGGGTTTGTCTATAACGAGACGAAAAAAGAGTATGTGGCGGCTATGCAGCGGTACAAGGAACTGAAAGAAGCTTTCCGGAAAGACCGTTCATTGCAGGCCAAGCTTGATACAGCAGAACGTTCCATGGTGCTTGCAGGCAAGAACATGAAGCGCTGGGAGGAGCGCTGGATTAAGACACGCCGGGGCGTATCTTTCTTTTTCATTTCTTCCTCCTATGTCAACGTGGATGTACTGGGTGAAGACTGGTTCAGCGATGAATTCGCTGAAGGACTGGAAGGTATTCTTTGCAACATCCTTTCCATTATCCCCAAGCTGGAGGCAAGCCAGATGTTCTATTGCAACCTCTCGATGAAGCACTTCTATGCGGACGGGTTCTTGAATGAAGTGATAGAGCAGCACCCGTTCGGGTGGGAGCAGGACTGTAGCGTGCTCCGGTACCTGGATAAGAATAAACCGTTGGAGGCAGGCATGGATTCCGGCAATATGCTTTCCATGGTGTTCGGGCAACGTAGTGGGCGTGTGATGCGTGTACTCAAAGAACTCTATACATTGCCGCCTAACTCCGTGCGTGAGCTGGCCGATAAGTTCCTCTATTATTTCAAGCCGCACAAGCGCAAGATACTGAAGCTTTATTATGACCGCTCCATGAACAACTACAAGGGGGTGGGTGCGGATATGGCCACACAGATAAAGAAGAACATCGAGACGGATGCGGAGGGCAGGCGTACTGGATGGCAGGTACAGCTGATGAGCTTGGGGCAGGGCAACATCGGTAGCAATCTGGAATACCGGTTCTTCATGGACTTGCTCAGCGGTAACTTGGAGCGCACGTTGTTTACACTGTTGATTGACCAGCACAACTGCCCGAATCTCAAGTCGGAAATGGAGGTGACAGAAACCAAGGTGGCTACCCGGCCGGACAGCTCCAGTGTGATAGTCAAACAGAAGACCGGAGATAAGCTGCCTGCACATAGATTGCCTAAAGAATCCACCAACCTGACTGATGCCTTGAAGTATTTCATCCTGCGCAAAGAGATTATCCGCACCTGGAGGATGGGCCGCAATGTGTCCGGCGCCGCTTCGGTGTGACATTTCTTTTCTGTTTGCTTTGGCTCTGTTGTCCGTGAGGATGGCAGGGCCTTTCGTTTATGGGAGAGGCCGAAGTGGGTGGGATTGGGAGCATCGGGTACAAATTGTAAAGGTTTTGTCATATTTCCGAATTTGAAAGGGCGCTTGCGACCGCAACTTGCCGACGGCGCGGCTCGGGCAGCAAGCTGGCCCATCCCTACAACAGAAGTTGCAGGGATGGGTTTTCTTTTTGGTTTTCAAGGAGGTGGTTTTTTGATTAGGGTGTTTCTGTACCCAAAAATGCCCCATTGGGAGAAGAAGTCACCCCGATACGGGGTGGGCGCGCGAAAAATCCCGTTATACAAGTCTGGTTTAGGTGCCGGTGGCGGTATATCCTATGTCAAACTTGCATAACGGGATTTTTCGCGTCTTAGCGGTAGAAAGCAGTGCTTTCTGTCTGTTTTTATGAAACGCCCTTCCATCAGGAAGGGCAGAGCGGTAAGCGTTCCGCTTGGCGTGCCTCCGTTTCTTTTCCGCAACTCCTTTTCATTTCCTGCATCTCTGTATGACGTGCGGTATGGTAGTCTTTTGAGTCCGCAAATGTAGGGCACCGGTCTGACAAGCAAGGTCGGGCGTTGTCCGCTAAAAAATCTCCAGCCCTACGGGTAGTATTCAAGCCTTCGGTTTTAGTCGGAACCTTGCGGAATGTCATCCTCGGCACCTCAATTATTGCGGCATCAAAAGGCAACCATACCGCACGTCATACAGACACGCCGGAATAAAAAAAAGTCGTTCCGGGAAACGGAGTAAATTAAAAAAGGCTCCACCCGACGACTCCAGAAATCCAGAATAAATTAAAAACTTACAGTTATGGCAGCAAAAAGAAACATCCCCGAAGCATGGAAAAATCAATGGTCTAAATTCATGTTTAACTTTTTTGATTACTTGCCTACCAAGTACGAGGCTAACAAGCGGGAGTGGTCTATCCGCAGGATGATATGGGATTTTAAGGTCGGGAAGCGCAGTGCGTCTGTGGCGGAACTTGTAGCGAAGAAGATGCGCGAGCAGTTCGGTGCGGAGGTTTGCAACGTGACGTTGGTCTGCATACCAGCCAGCAGCGGAGAGAAGAACGAAATCAGATACAAGGCTTTTGCCGAAGAGGTGGCACGGCTGACGGGGTGCAGGAATGCATACAAAGCAATTGCCATTGAGGGTGGACGGCTTGCCATCCATGAGACGAAAGCAGCCAAGACGGTGCAGACGGTGGAAGTCATCAAGTTTGACAAGCGTTTTTTCAAGGGTAAGAAATGCCTTGTATTCGATGATATACTGACGCAGGGGCATAGTTATGCACGGTTTGCGTGTGCACTTGAAACGCTTGGGGCAGAGGTTTTGGGAGGCTATTTCTTAGGCAAGACAATTCTTTTATAACAATTTAATCCATACAATTATGAATACTCTTTTTGATAACGATTGCCGCTACATGAGCGACAGCGAACTGATTTACGAAATCAGCAACAACAGACAGATTGTTTCGGACATCGAACGCAGCAACGAAGTGATAGACCTTGAAAAATTGTTTTCCTCTTTGACTCCTGGACGCAGGAGGGTAGCCGTGGCAGCCGTGGAGATATACAAGAGGCAACAGTCGCAGCAGGTGGAACGCAGGCAAATAAGGATGAGCAAAGACGTATACGAACTGATGGAGCCGTTGATAGGAGATTTGCCGAATGAGGAGTTTTGGGTAGTGTCGATAAACCAAGCCGGACGGCTTATCAAGAAAGTACGCATATCGGTAGGCGGCATAGATCAGACTTCAGCGGATATAAGGCTGATTATGCGCGTGCTGATTGATACGGGGGCGGTGCAGTTCGCAGCGGTGCACAACCATCCGAGTGGCAACAGCCGACCGAGCAATGAGGACAAGAGGCTGACGGAGCAACTTAAAAAGGCGGCAGGATTATTCAATATTAGGATGATAGACCATGTGATTATAACGAATGGTGGATATTACAGTTTTGGCGATGAGGGGCTGATTTGACGGAGGGGTGCAGGGCGCACCCATTCCGTTTGCTCGCACGCTCGCAAACGGAATGGGGCCCGAAAAGCGGAATGGCTGGTCGTGTTACCGTTCCTTCAACCACGGAGGGGGTATGTGCGAAAACAGTTGCTTTTTGCACATGAAACGAATTTCGTGTGCAAAATGTGGGTGATTTTGCACGTTTGCTTTGTTTTTTCAAAATATTATCCCGATGTTTGTAGTGCCCAATTTTAATATAGAAAATGAATCCCTTTTCATCGCGTAATCCGTAAAGCCGGATTAAGGTTTCACTATTACCTTTGGGCATGCGATGATAAGGGATTCGCCATATATCAGAATCGATATGGCAAATAACAAAGTAAGCATATATCTGACACTAAGACGTTTTAGGAGAAGAATAAAAAGCCAAAATAAGAGAAATAAGAGGAAAAAACAGAGAAGTTTTACATTAGAGAATAACAGAAAATATAGGGAAATTGCAAAACTAATTCATTCTTATGAAGATGCTTTGCTCTATTTTATGCCTCGGAATCTGTCATATCTTACTCAAAATGAAAAGAGTCCTTTCTATGTAAAGAACTTAGAGAAAGAAAAATTTAAAAAAGTACGAACCTTTGATGTGCCGAGTTGTTTCTCTATTATCAAAAATGAAAAAGAAAGTTTTCTTTTTCTGAAACAAATAATATCGGCATTTGTTTATCAAACGTGTGATGATTTATGGATTGATTATAGAAATTGTCAGGAGACGGATTTAGTAACACAAATCTTTTTGGATGCCATCTTATTGGAAATAGATTGTTTTATAGAAAACTGCAAAAAAGCAAATATATACGATAAGTATGTGAGGCTTGCTTCCATTGGCGGTAAGAATATGAACAACAGTTCGGTAAGAAGATTACTCAATTCCGTAGGTTCTCCTGCGGTATTGCTTAACAGACAAATTCTGTATAGAGATATTATTCCATATAGGTTAAAACGTTTTGATGGAAAGAACTTGAGTCATTCAAGTCTTTTAGCTCAAAAAGAAATAGACACTACTACATTGCTTGACTATGTAAATAGCTGTTTAAGCAGGGTGAAAAAATCACTGAATAGAGAAGCGATGAAAGATTTGGGCTATGTAGTAGGTGAGACTTTGATAAATGCAGAAGAACATTCGTCGTTGAGATATAGATACTTGATTGGATATTTTGAGGAATGCACAGAAGATAACAGACATTTTGGGATGTTAAACTTAGTGATATTGAACTTTGGACAAACTATTTATGAGAAATTCAAATATCCAGATGAAGGCATTCCTGTGAATTCTGACTGCTTGAAAAAAATGAAAGATTTATCCGATAACTTTCAGTCTCATAGTTGGTTTAATAGAAACTCATTTACGGAAGAAACATTATGGACATTATATTCATTACAAGAAGGGGTTAGTTGTATCCCCAAGGATGTGTGTAAGAGAGGAAATGGTACAATTCAATTTATAAACAGCTTTTTTAAGTTGAAGGGCGATGATAAAGCTGATGATATTTCGCGAATGTATCTCTTGTCTGGCAATACAAGAATAGATTTTGACGGAACCTATAAATTGGTAGATGTACAAGATGAAAATGGAGTGCCGCGAGGAATTATATCTTTTAATGAATCAGGAAAATTAACGGATATTCCAGATCGAAAATATGTTCGCGCAGTACCTTACTATTTTCCTGGAACTGCTATATTTGCAAAGTTATTAATTAATGATGATGATTTGAATAATGAATAAACAAAGTAACATCGTTGATTTGGAGGATTTTAGAACTCAAATCGGCAACATAAAATCGAAAGTGTTTACCGGAAGAGATCGTGGAGAAGACGTTCGCGAAAGAAGCCGTTTGAATGACTTGTTTGAGCAGTACGATAAGGTTAAACTTATTATACCTAAAGATATATATTCTATCACCCCATCTTTTTTGGAAGAATTGTTTAGGAACATAGTGGAGAAAAACGGAAGGTCAATTATTGAACAGAAATTGGAACTGGAAACAAATGGTTACGATTTGCAGAGTCCGTTGGAAGAAGCTATTGAAAGAATTCTTCAACATAAGACAGGTTTAGATAAGTAATGGATATGGATATAGCGATTATTGATAGCTTGACAATGATTAAGGATACGGTTATGACTGTTGTTCCACAGCAAATGCCACAAGAACCATATTCATTGATGGGCATTTTGGATGTAGTCTATAAAATAGCGATGATTCTTATCGCCGCATTTAATGCTTGGTTCGCTTATACGATACATAAACTGAAAAACAAGAAAGAAGATGATTTCAAGGAAGCTGATAGAAAAATAGCATTACTCAAAACTCTTATACTTGATTATAATTTAAAGTTTGTATATGAATTTTTCGATAATCTTGAAGCACATCTAAGTGGGTTGAATGAACGGAAAGCAGATAAAAGAGCCATAGAATCTCATATACAAGCTGATTTTAAGAGATTGAATGAGAAGTTTGTGAATTTGTTGTCTGCTGTTGATAGAAAATTATATGATAAAATTTTGGATATAAGCGATTCCTGTAGAGATAAACTTGTTACAAACATAGGAAATGAAGGTGTAAATTTGTATGTCGAAGCACAGTATAAAAATCTGATAAAGAAACCCTATGATGATATAAAAAGAACAATATTGAGTGAGCTATTTGGTTACAAAGGTATGTAACTATGACATATTTTTTACGGGAAGCGGAGCAAAAAACTCCGCTTTTCTTTTGTTGTTTCAAAATAAACTCCCATCTTTGCAGTGCTCAACATTTGAATCAGGCGACGATGTTCGCCAACCGATTGCCGTTGGCATTTTTTGTGCCTATCGGTTATCTATATAGTTCCGACCCCCGTGTGGAGTGCTTAATGGCCTCCCAGCCTGATTCAGGTGTTGAGCAACGGGAAAGCGGAACTTTCTTTGTTTATAAGTTTTTCCGATTTTTTGGAGAAGGTTCCCTTTCCCGTCTTTAATAACATATTGTTTCATTTTAATTGCTCAACAAAAATGAAAGAACTAACTATCGGTACGCAGTCCGTACCTGCTCCACACATATCTGTGGGCGAATCTGTCAACGCTCTTACCGAGCAAGTTAATAACCTCCAGCGCCGCTACTATCGTAGCATGGCTCCTGATTGTGAGCTTAACAGTTCTTCTGACCGTTGGTATTTCGGTGCCATCCTCTCTATTTGTATCGGGCTTGTTTTCCCACCGTTGTTTGTGGTGTCTGCATTGTGCGTTTATAAGGCAAAGAAGTGCCGGAAAGGGGGTGAGCAATGAGCTATAATGTTGTAAATGGAGTGGTGTTGAATGACGCTATTTCAAAGGAATTGGCTTCTTTGCAAGGTGGATATGCAAGATTGATTAGTGATGAATTAGCTGATTTGATTGGCTTTCTTCTTGAATATAATGAATATTTTGATGATAAGATAAAAGAACTTCTTGATTTTTTGGCAATACTACATGCTGCACGAACTGCATTATTAAATTTAATCCCAGAAGAACAGGAAGGAGGCGTGAGATGAATGAAGCTGCAAAGAATAGCAAGAATATATACCGGATGGAATATCAGCTTGATGTTCCGGTATCAGTAGGGTTGAAACCATTGTTCCAACAGATTGAAGAAATACGGTCTGAATTGGGTATAGAACCTTCGGATGATGATTTCTGTGTGTTGTATTCGGATACTGGTGGAAAAGAACTGGATTATTATATTAAGGCACTGGTCAATTACTCTCAAAAAGATGCCCGGTCGGTGTTGGATGGCAATATGAGTGAGGATGAGTATATTCTGCGTCATATTCGTGCAAGTAAAGATACTAATGGCAATGTTCTGACTGATACCAATGGCGGTCTGGATAACTTTGCCGTAGAGGATATTTTCTAAGAAACATTTTTTATACATTTGAGAAGCCGGTGGTCTGTGATGGATAGCCGGTTTTTTTATAAATAGTGGTAAAAATACTGTTATTTGTTTGTGAATAGTGGTAATTTCACTATCTTTGTGGAGTCAAACAATAAGTTAAGAACAATGAAATCAACGGAGCTACACCGGATGTTCATCAAGAAGGGATGGAAGTTCGACCATGCGGAAGGAAGCCACTACTTCTACAAGAATAAAAAAGGTGAAATGACAGAGCCTGTTCCTTACCATGGAGCAAAAGAGATGGGAAAAGGGATAGCAAATAAGTTAATCAAGAAGTACGGGCTTTAATTCCCGTACTTCCTTAAAATAAAAATAGTTATGGAAAGAATTATCGTGGTGATTGAGAAAAGCAAGGATTTCTATGACGGGTATTCGGATAACTGTGATGGCATCTACGGGGCAGGTGACAGCATACAAGCTGTGAAAGATGATATTCGAGAGGCGATACGTCTCATTAAAAAGAATCTGCCGGTGGAGCGTTGGCCGGAGCAGATTAAAGGAGAGTATGAAATTGAGTTTAAATTGGATGTGGCGAGCTTTTTGGAGTACTATTCCAAATTCCTCTCTTTAGCTGGTATGTCAAGAATTACCGGTATTAATCAAAGACAGCTTTCCAATTATCTGAATCGACGTTCATTCCCACGCAGACCACAGGCAGAGAGAATTTGCAACGGTCTTCATTCTTTTGCAAAAGAATTATTATCTGTGACGCTTTGACCGTTTCAGCTATATAGATATTATAGCTTCATTTCATTGTTATTGTTTGACAGCATCTTTGTGATGAAGTTGGAGAGGTTTCCTTCGGGAGACCTCTTTTTTTGTGTCCTTTTTCGGATAAGTGGTCTGGGGTACTTTTGCAGCATGGGAGCACATGCAGAACGATTATCGCAAAATAATAACCGCAGCAGCTGGTGGAGCAAGAAGAACCAGCTGGCTGATAGGTTTCCGCTGGACATCACGATAGAGGGTGATACCGGCATTACGCAGCAGTTCGAGCGGCAGCAGGATGCGAAAGCGGTTGCGGCATTCAACGGTCGGATACGCGCCTGGGGTAAGAAGGTGAACGAGGCGTTGCAGGCGAGCGTATCGAAATGGATTGATGAAGATAAGAAGCTTTCGGCATCCATCAGGCAGAATTACCGGCATTGGGGCAAGGTGCCGGCCAAAGGTGAGGAGATTACGAGCATCGGCTTCGGATTCAATGCCGATGGGCTTTATGTTCATCTGGGTGTAGGCCGTGGATATAATATGGAGGGTGGTACACGGGTAATCACCAAGAAAAGCAACAAGGATTGGAACCGGGAGCCGAAACCTTGGTTTAATCCCGTGATTGAACAGCATATACCGGAACTTCAGCAGATAGTGGTGGATTATTGCGGTTCGCTGTTCATTAATACAACGAGAATTTATATCAATAGATAGTTATGAGTGAGATAAAGAAGATAGGCAGTTTCAGTTTTGTGGATACGGCTGCCGGGCAATATGCCATTAACATGAACTGGAGCCAGAGCATGAGTCAGTTCTTTAATGCTGGCTCGCAGGACTGGGATGGTGACCCGGTATCGGTGGCCGGTGTACGTGTGGTTCCATGGGGGCCGGACAACAATATGCCGAATGCCATTCGTGACCTGCTGGAGAAGAACAACCTGGGTCCTGGTATTCTGGACCGTAAGGTAGGGTTGCTGTATGGTCAGGGGCCGATGCTTTACCGGGTGAAGATTGAGAATAACGAACGCATCCAGGAATGGATGGAGGATGCCGAGATTCAGGAATGGTTGGATAGCTGGGACTACAAAGGGTATATACGTGATAATTTAGTGGAATACACGCACATGAACGGGCATTTCACCAAGTATTATATGGGCAGGGGAGTGCGTATCGGCCGCCCATGGGTGCAGCGGTTGGAGTCACTGCACAGCGAAGAAAGCCGTTTGGTGTGGCCGGAGAATGACAGCCGTAGGCTTGAGGATGTCACGGAATACCTTACCGGTGATTTTGATTCCTTCAAGAGTCGCACGTTCCGCAAGTACCCGGCTTTTGACAAATGGAATCCGACCCGGTACGAAACAGCCATTAAATACCATTGCATGCGGAGCTTTGGCCGCAGTATGTATGCGATTTCCTGCTTCTATGGGTCGGGTCCCTGGCTGGAGAACGCGAACAACCTTCCGGAAATCATCAAGCATCTGAATGAGAACATGATTGCAGCCGCGTATGTGGTGCATTCTCCGCAGGAGTACTGGAACCAGAAACATGAGCTGATTATGGCCATGCACGAGGATTGGGATGAGACGAAGATTCAGAAGGAAATGGAGCGGCTGAAGGATGAATTGACCGAAACCATCGCCAATGTGATGGCTGGCAAGAAGAATGCCGGCAAGTTCTTCAGCTGTGTGGACTTCGTGGATGCCGAGGGTAATGCCCAGAGCTGGAAGATAGAGCCTATCGAGATGAATATCGACAAGTACATCGAGGCGCAGGCGAAGATTTCACGCATCGCGGACAGTTCCACTACCAGCGGTTTCGGGCTTTCTCCGGCATTGGCCAACATCATCATTGACGGCAATAGTGACAGCGGCAGCCAGATGCTCTATGCATTGAAGATATTCTACGGGGCTGACACACAGATTCCCGAGGATATCGTACTGGAGGCAATCAATGATGCCATCCGTATTAATTTCCCGCATAAGAAGGGGATTTTCCTCGGTATTTACCGGAAGGTTATCAACAAGGAAGAGAATGTATCGACGCCGGACAGAGCGGCAAAACAAGTATAGATATGAGACAGAAGGATATTGAATTCCCGGACTGCTGGGAGGAGGTGAAGCCGTTGGAGTGGCTGCACCTGCTGAAGAACCGGGAGAAGCTGATGACGAAACCGGGCATCAGCTTGCTGGACGTGAAGCGCGAGTGGTGTGCGTATGTACTGAAGAATAGGGGATATGTCTTCCGTTCAAAGGTGCAGGATATGCTGCTGGTGGACCATCTGGCCGAGACATTGGCATGGATGTGGAGAATGGAGGGAGACGCTGTGGTACTGGCGTATGACTCGACCGTGAATCTGATACCGGAATGGCGATATCTGCGCGGCCCGATGAGCCATGGGGCGGATTTGGCTTTTGGTGAGTTCCGTCATGCGGTAGCTGCGGTCAATAGGTATAATGCCGGACATGATCCGGTAGACTTGCAGGCATTGTGTGCCATCCTCTATCGTCCTCCGGTGGAGAAAAAAGGCTGTGTAGAGCGTGAGCCCTTCCGTGAGCAATATATGGGCAGATACATGGGGCTTGTGGAGCACATGCCGGTGTGGATGAGATGGGGGATTTATGCCTGGTTCTCCTACTTCTGTGAATACTTGTTTTCCGGAACTTTCATCATTGACGGGCTGGAACTGTGTTTCGGACCGGTATTTTCCCGTGGAAGGGACAAGGATACCCGGCAGAATGATGTGCAGAGCCTGGGCATGAACTCGATACTCTTTTCTGTGGCCGAAAGCGGAGTGTTCGGCAATGTGAGGGCTACCGATGATACGATGCTGCTGCGTGTGATGATGAAGTTGCTCGATGATAGGCAGCGGGCAGACGAACTGATGAGGAATCTAAAAAAATGATGTTATGATATTCAACAAAAACGGCCAAGGTGCCAAAGAATTGCGTGAGTTGACCGCCAACTATTACGCTAACAATGATTTCACCAAGGTTATCGGTGAGATAGAGCTGGCTACTGAAGAACTGGCGCAGTTGGTCGGTAGCAAGGTGATAGAACTGGCAGAGAACTATTATCTCAATCCGGAGAAAGAGGGTACTGATACCGGGATTGTACGCAAGGTACAACGGCCGATTGCGCTGTTGGCCACATTGCGGCTGTATCAGAAGAATGACCTCAGCCATGAGGATGACGGGCGCAAGTTCAAGGTGGCTACCGACGGCAGCGAAAAACTACCCTGGGAGTGGCAGTTAGACCGTGATGACGCGCTACATCTCGAAGAATACTACAAGGCGGTAGATGTGCTGATTCGTTATCTGAATGACAAGGAACTGAAAGAGTGGACGGATAGCGACATGTATAAGTCTGCTCAGATGTTGATAATCCGTAATGGGGGTTCTTTCGATACCTATTTCCCGATAAATAAGAGTGAGCGTATGTTCCTGCTGCTTCTGCCTTTCATCAGAGAAGCCCAGCAGTTGACGGTGAAGCGGGCATACGGTGCCGGTTGGGAGGCACTGCTTGCAGAAAGCTCGGTACTGGAGACGGACGCGCATTTCGCAGCATGCAAGGCGGTGGCGTTGCTGGCCATGAGTATGGCACTTCGTCGCTTGTCTTTGGGAGCGATATCGGGGGGAGTGATCCGCAGGTTTGTGGCAGAAAGCGGCATGAATGCAAGTGAACCGGCATCGATCGATGATGTGGAGCGTGTGGCCGGATGGATGGCAGACGATGCTGCCACTTGGATAGATGAGATGAAGCGGGCGCGTGACGGTAGTATGATCGATTACGAGCTGCTGCCGAAAAATGACCGTAGAAACAAATATTGTCGTTTATGAATGTAATACAGAGACCCAGGGCACGGGAGTTCTGCGCCACCATGCAGGACTACATCATTGACACGGATGTGACCATAGCCTTTGCCGTAAAATATGGCGGTAAAAAGATACTTGATGAAGAATATGTACCGGATGCCGACAACCTGGTGCGAATCCGAGGGCTGGGCAAGTTCTGCGAATTGGCATTGTGGGGCGTGTGGTGCCTGGACTATGCACCGCAGAGCACCGCTTCGGGGACGTTCACCTTCCTTATCAACGAGACAGAAGACGCGCAGAGCTACGTGATGTTCAGCCGGATGCAGACCCGGAAGGATGCCGCTTCTCCGGGAATACTGAGTGAGGTGGCTGCCAAGGTGACACGTATGGGGGCCAAAGAGTATGTGAGCGGTTATCCGCAGAATGGAGGATATGACATAACAGCCTTTTTCAATGACGGCAGCCAGGAGAGCAAGTCATTCCCGGTATCTTCTTTGGAGCCTTTCACGGTGGATGTGAGTCCGGAGATTGTGCTTCCCGGATTTTCCAAATCGGACATAGCCAGTTATACGGTGGGCATGCTCGGAGGCTCCATGCAGTTTTACGTTGATGGTACAAGGTATGTGGATGTATGGTGTTTCCGTTTCAAGAATGTGTATGACATGCCTGAGACTTTAACGGCTACCGGTGAACTGAAACTGACCGGAAATAATGAGAGTGATGCAGCAGCCATGTACGGGGTACAACGCAAGTTCGGTGTCAAGGTTACTGATGAATACACGGTCAACTCCGGCAGCATCATGTTGCAGAGTGATTATAAATTATGGCACAACATGCTGAATGCGCAAGAGGTGGAGATTCTCGTGGATGGCGAATGGCTGCCTATTGTGATTACGAAACAGAAGTTTGAACGCTCCTTCAGGCGTAGCGTTTTGAAGGCGGTGGAGTTCAGCTTCACCATGGCGAATCCTGAACAGAATAATTTGATAGGGCTATGATAAATATACAGAGATATAGGGAGATGCTGGTAGAACTGAAAGAGCGCGTCAATAAGGTCAGCCGGACGAAGATTGACGGGACAGTGATTGCCGTCAGCGAAAAGCATCTTGTCAAGCAATTGAGAGACTGTACGGGGTTGATGCTGTGTGCCAACTACCCGGATGCAGTGTCGCAGGGCAATGAGGATAATTATCGGGAACGGAATAGCTTGTTGCTGTTCCTGATTGAGAAGGTTCCGTCGGGTCAGGAGACCGACGAAGAGGAACTGCTGCATTATGCACGCATCCAGCAGGTCATGCAACTGCTTAAAACCAAACTCCGGGAGATGGATTTCTTTTGCGGAGAAGTGGAGGGGGCAGAGAGTATGACAGTGGAGTGGGAGTACGATGTGTTCGGCGGCTGGAACGGAATGAGTATAGGACTTAACTTGGTTGATTATGACTGAATTGTTTATTGACGGTGTGCAAGCCGTACTTCCGAAGGATTTTTCCATTCAGGTGAAGCGTGAGAATCCGTTGATTACCAAGAATGGAGAATATACCTACGAGATAACATTGCAGCTGACTAATGCTACCAATGCGGAACTGTATGCGCATTTGAACCGGTTGAACAGCGTGCAGGAGGTGAAGACCAAACGCGCTGCCATATTGGTAGCTGACAATAGAGTGTATTGCAACGGTACGGAGATTATTACCGGTTGGACCGATGATACGGTATCGCTCCAGATTGCGAGCGGCAATTCCGAACTGAATTATTTTGTCGGCGGTGACTTGCTGATTGGAACTCTGGAAATGAAGCGGACGGATGTACTGACGACGGATATGTTTCCCCATATTGAGAAAACCTATCCGGAAGTGGAGTATTGTCTGGTGCCGGTACTTGACCAGGATACCGGCAATATACACAACCAGTGGTGTGTCAAGGCAGAGGCAAGTGCAGATAACCGGAATTTGGGTACGGATGATATGTTCGATGTGACACCGCAGCCTTATTTGTGCGCTTACATCAAGGAGCTGATGAGGGCACTCGGATATGGGTTGACGGAGAACCAATTGGAGAATACGGTATATAAGGATGTGTATATCTGTCATACGGTACCAACGGTATTGTGGAACAAGATGCTGCCGGGCTGGAGCGTGAAGGATTTCCTTGAGCAGGTGGAGCGGTTGTTCAATGCTGCATTTCTGGTTGACAACCGCAAGCGTACGGCCAGGCTGTTGCTGAGAGGGAACTATTTTACCGGAGGTACTTCCGTACATGTGCAGAATGTAGAGGATGTGTATGAGGTGGAGGTTGAAGAGCCGGATATTGAAGATCCTGCTTTCTCGAATGTAGCATATAAGGTGGAGGATTCCGAGTTCTGGAGATGGAATGTTTTGCCGGAGGCGGTTAAAAAAGGGGCGAAGAGAAAGAATATCCCGGAGGATATACCGACCGACATGCGAAGCATTACGGGATGGTTCAGTGACGAATCCCATAAAAAGCCGGATACTATCTATACACACGAGGCTGATGGCAAGGAATATGTGTATCTGCGTGACTGGGTGGATGAGGATGGAAGACGTTCATCTCCGGTGTTTGTCATGGTGGATAGATTTGCCGGCATTGAACGCGAAGGTGTTTCCAATACCGTAGAACTGGAGATGGTTCCCACAGCTTTTCAAAGTGTTGGAATCAACTATTACGGCGGTGGAGGAAGGGGAGAGGACACTACTCTTTGGATTTATCTTCCTTCCTTATCCGGTAATGGCAATGCGGATAAAACAGAACCGGCACTGAGTATTGAAGAGCAAATTCAGAATGGCGGAGGAGAAGAAACGGAATCAAAACGTGGTATCTGCCTGGCACTCTATACGGGATTGCAAGGCTTAAGTGTCGTGTACAATGGCGTCTCTATGAAATATCCGGTTCCTTATATAGATGAATATACGAAAAACCATACATCCAGAGATGAGTCTTGGTGGCAATATGCCAAGACAAACGATATTGGGGCAAGTTTGTGCCTGAATGTGCTTGACGGGTTGCTGTATCAGACTAACTATGATATTGACTACACCAAAGCGGTGAAGGTCCAGAGCCATGACCCGAATGTATATGCTGCTTACCAAGTGTTTGAGATACGCAACAAGCGATATGTCTGCAAGGAGATGGAATTCACATTGGATGCGTTCGGTCGTAAGGGAGCCTGGACCGGTACGTTCTATCCCATCCGTATCAGCGATACTGAGGCTGATGTCCGGTGGATATTGGCTGATGGCCGTTGGCGTGACGGAGGGGTGTGGCTGGATAATGGCCGTTGGCTTGACGGATAACACTTTTTGTTCATAAGTGCTGGCCTGGTAGTCCGTGATGGATTGCCGGGCTTTTTCATGTCCTTTTTCAAGGTGACGCTTGAAGATACCTTTGTCCTGGATTAATAGGTAAAGATATGGCGGTTAACATACAAGACTTTAGAATGGCAATCCGGATTGATAATTCGGAGGCGAAAGCGAAGTTTGACGAGACCAAACGGCAGATTGATGCTGTCAAGGCTGAAATGGCGAAATTGCGGGCAGAAGGGAAGGAGAATTCAGCGGAATACAAGGAGCAGAAAGAGAATCTGGATAAACTGAATGCTGCGCTCGCCGTTCAACGTATAGAGGCTGGAAAGACTGCATTGTCTTACTCGGAATTGCGCAAGGCTGCGGCTTCCCTCAAGAGACAGATGGATAATGCCACTCCCGGTACGGAGAAATGGAAAGCGCTACGGGCTGATTATCTGCTGACCAGGCAACGGATGAGAGAGGTGGAGGTGCAGGCACGTGAGACCCGTTTTTCTCTTTCCAAAATGGCTGATGGGGTTAATAGGTATGCAGCTATGGGGGCAGGAGTTGTCGGGGCTCTTACCGGGGTGGCCTTGACTGCCCGCAAATGTGTGGATGAATATGCGGAGATGGAGGAAGCCGAAGCACAAGTTATCAAGTACACCGGTATGACCCGAGATGAAGTCAAGGGACTGAATGAAGAGTTCAAGGAAATGGATACCCGTACAGCGCGTGAGAAGCTGAATGCTCTGGCCGGTGATGCTGGTCGTTTGGGGATTACCGGGAAGAAGGATGTATTGGAGTTTGTCGATGCGGCCGATAAGATTAATGTGGCACTGGGTGAGGATTTGGGGGATGATGCGGTGAAGAACATCGGCAAGTTGGCGCAGATGTTCGGCGAGGACCAGAAACTTGGGTTGCGTGGGGCGATGTTGGCTACCGGTAGCGCCATTAATGAGGTAGCACAGAACTCCAGTGCGGCAGAAGCATACTTGGTAGGATTTACTGCTCGCGTGGCAGGGGCGGCGAATCAGGCGAAGGTCTCTCAGGGTGACATTCTGGGATATGCCTCTGTACTTGACCAGAACATGCAGCAGCAGGAGATGGCGGCGACGGCTTTCCAGACGTTGATGATGAAGATGTACCAGGAGCCAGCCAAGTTTGCCAAGATTGCAGGGCAGAGCGTGGAGGATTTTACCTCTCTTATCAAAAAGGATGCGAACGAGGCGATACTTCAGTTCCTGGATACATTGAATAAGAAAGGAGGACTTGACCAGCTGGCACCTATGTTCAAGGAGATGGGGCTGGATGGTGTCCGGGCTTCTGGTGTCATCAGCACGATGGCCGGCAAGATAGATGATATTCGTAAAGCGCAAAGATTGGCTAATGATGCGTATCGCGACGGTACCAGCATCATTAAAGAGGTCAATGTACAGAACAATACGGTTCAGGCGGGGCTGGATAAGGCGAAGAATAACTTCAAAGATATACGGGTGGAACTGGGCGAAAAGCTCCAGCCGGTGATGAAGTACATGATAACGACGGGCAGTCTGACGGTGAAGGGACTGGGAACTATGATTTCCATCTTATGGAAGTACAAGGGGGCCATTGTTGCAGCCTCGGCTGCTGTTGCTGCCTATACATTGGTCGTAAAGGCAGACACTATGGCCAAAAGCTTGTGGACCACTATAACCAAAGGCGCTACTGCCGCAGCGTCATTGTTTAACAAGACATTGAAGGCTAATCCGTTGGGACTTGTAGCTTCGGTATTGGCTGGTGTCGTATCATATCTGGCTATATTCAAAACCAGGACCAATGAGGCGACAGAGGCTCAAGAAGCCTTGAATGCCAAAATGGAGCGCTATGAAACGCTGATGGGACGTATTGCTGGTATAAAAAGCAAAGCCGATAATCTGGATTTGCTGGATGATGACCAGAAGCAACGTACACGGAGCGAGACTGAAGCAGCCATCAGCGAACTTAAGGACCGCATGGCTGAAGAGATGGCGATTCACCGTAAATGGTTCCAGGAACAAAAGGCGGAAAAGATGAAATGGATTGGCGATGACAAGTCTTTGGAAAAGGCGGTTATCGGTGGGTTAAAACATCAACTGCAAGAACGCCTAAAATTATATGGCAGCTATGCTGTGAAGAAAAAGGAATTGGAGGCGATTCTTGCAAAGCTGCCCGAACAAGAAGTAGATAATCCGGTGCCAGGAGGAAACAGCAATGGAGTAGATGAAAATGGCCTTGACAAAGAACTGAAGGCCCGTGAAGAGAAGCTGAAAGAGGGCTATAATGCAGAGATAAATCTGCTGAAAGAAAAGCTGCTGAATGAAGGCATGGCACAGCAGGAATATCAGAAAGAACAATATAAGGCTGAAATGGCTTATCTCTGGAGCCGGAAAGCTCTACTGGTGGAGTATGGCAAGGACTCGTCCGAAATCCAGGGGCAGATTTATGACAAGATGATTGCAGAAGCAGACCGGTTGACAGAAGCATCTAAGGAGTCCGATAAAAATGCCCAGTCTGATAATCTGGCCACTATTGACGAAGAATATCAGTTACAACGGACAGCATTGAAGCAAGCATATATTGCAGGTGACATCAAGCGGGAAGCTGATTACTTGGAACAACTGAAGGATTTAGAACGCCGGTACCTGGAGCAACGTAGAGATATGTTGGCAGCCTATGGGGAAGATATATCTTCCATTGATGCAAAATTGCAGGATATGGATTTGGCAGATGGCAAGGAAAACAAGAATAAACAGCGTGAACAAGGTTTCAAGGATATAGATTCCACTTCTTCCTTTTCTCAGAAAAACGATATTCTTCAGTCAATGTACGATGCCGATTTGATAACGTATGAAGAATATCAGGCTGAGAAGACCCGTATTGAGGAAGAGTATGAGGATGAACGGATGAAATTAGTTGGTAAGGCTTTTGACATTATGGGCGATGCGGCTTCTACATATAGCCAGCTTGTAGCCAATATGCAAAATCGGGAAATTAGTAAGATTGAAAAGAAATATGATAAACAAATTAAGGCAGCACAAAAAGCAGGTAAAGACACCACTAAACTTGAAGAAGAAAAAGAAGCTGCCATTGACCAGATTAAAAAGAAATATGCTGATAAGGAATTTTCGGCAACTATAATGCAAGTAATAGCTAAAACTGCACAAGCAATTATGGTTGCGTGGACTGCTGGTCCCATACTTGGCCCTATACTTGGGGGATCGGCTGCTACTCAAGGTGCTGTTCAATTAGCCGTTGCCAAGCAGCAGCGTGATGAAGCGAAGGGACTGAAATCCGGTGGTTATGTGGATGAGTATGTGGAGGGCTATACCAAGAACGGCAATCCTGATGATGTAGCTGGTGTTATTCCGGTACATAAGAATGAGTTTGTGGCCAACCATGAAGGTGTGGCCAATCCGCATGTGCGTCAGTTCTTGGATGTGTTTGACATTGCACAGAAAAACGGGACTATCCGTATGCTCAATACGACGCAGATATTGGAGCAGGTTCGTACACGCAGCGGCAAGTATGGCGGTGGTTATGTTGATACGAGTGATTACTCTATGGCATTGTCGTCCGACAAAGGTAACGTCTTGTCTGGCTTGACACCGGAACAACGCTCGCAGGTAGTGAGGTTGTTGGCTCGCAACAATGAGTTGCTCGAAATTCTCGCAAAAAAAGAATTGGTGGTTGACTCCCGTAAGGTGAGGGATGGTATAAAAAGGCTCGAAGTCCTGGAGGGCAATGTCAGTAGGTAGTGTCCTTTTTTTATGGTACCGGTACAGATAATTTTGCGGCATGAATGTATTCCAGGCAATAGATGAAATGAGGCAGTTGTCCTCCGAAGGAAAAAGCTTTTCTTTTTCTTTCATGAGTTATAGTTATGAGCGTCGCAAAAGCGATGGGGTCATAACGGTGAACAATGCACGTCTGCGTAAGCAGAGCCATAAAGAGAACAATAGGTTTGCTGATTATATGCTGAATTTTATCAATCTGGATACCATGGAATATGGCGTGTGCTGGCAGCCTCTATTGCTGTCTTTTAATGATAATGAACTTGAATTGGGCTGATGGATACCAAGTTTGAAAATATAGTACCTTGGAATGGCTCGAATGATACCGGGCGCGATGTTCGCTTAAAGTGGGAACGAAACTTTAAGCGCATAGCGGATGCCTTGAAGGAATTGTCTGATACGGATAAGCAGATTATAAAGGATATTTTAAAAGAAATAGATAAAATATTTCTGCATAAGGATAAAGAGGACGGCACTCCCTTCCCCATGACCTTCGGAGATTGGGTCAAGTTCGGCGAATTCCTCACCGGCATTTCCGGAGGGTGCATCGACAAGAACGGCATCCTTGAAATGGAAGAGGGCATTTTCCGCAAACGTCTGTTTGTTCCGGAAGTAGCCTATAACCGTGTGACCTATTTCAAAGGCAGGATGTGTGCCTCTCCCGGAGGTGGGTGTACGGTCAAGGAGTGGAGTGCCAACGGTGACGGTAGCTACACTATAACCCCGGATTTGACGGATGCTGACGGATTGAGCCAGTTTGTCGATGACATTCTGACCACCTACTTCGTCACCAAGAACGCCGAAGGCAAGCTGCAGGGTTTCGAGGAGATGAAATTCCGGGTGACCTCCGCAGACTATACAGCCAAGACATTCGTCATGACACCCAAGCCGGGTACTGACTGGAAGCCGGGGGAATCTATGGTACTTGCCCAGACGGGTAACTTTACGGACCCGGAACGGCAGACGTACATCCTGATTGATACGGTTAATGGCAACAACTGCATTACTTTCTTTGACCACGCCAATACCTGGGATGTCGAGCCGGCACAAGAGATGTCGTGGATTGGCAAGAAGAAAGGCCGTACCGTACATGGCATTCCGGCCGACAACTACTCGGCTGTTTTTCGCCACGTCATCATGTCCGGCAAGATATTCCAGGTGGATGACATCACCGGCGAGGCTTTCCGGGTACCGCTATTTAAAGGTACGTGGAAAAAGGGTGAGAAGTATGCCTATTATGATGAGGTGACGCATAACGGCAGCTCATGGATATGTGTCAATGAGAAAGGCACGTCTACAGAACCGGCAGACGGCAATGCCGACTGGCTGAAATATGCGGCAAAGGGAGAAAGCGGCAAGGGCATCAAGTCTACCGATGTGGAATACGCGATATCGGTGTCGAATGTCATTGCCCCGGTGGACGGTTGGCAGACCACCTCCCCAGAATGGGAAGCCGGCAAGTATATCTGGTCGCGGACGAAGATTGTCTATTCTGATGGCGAAGTCAAGTACACACAAGCGGCTTGTATCAGTGGTGGGCAGGGAGCTGACGGCAAGGGCATCAGGTCCATTACCGAAGAATACTACCTTTCCTCTTCATCGGCCACCACAACCGGAGGCGAGTGGCAGACTGACTCTCCGGCGTGGAAAAACGGATGGTATATCTGGACCCGGACAAGGATAGTCTTTACTGACGGTACTTCCACCACAACGAACGCCATCTGTGTGACTGGCAGCAAGGGTGCAGACGGTACAAGCATCACCAATTGCGGTGACTGGCAGACCGGTAAGCATATACCTTACATGGGTATTACCAGGATGGCCGGACGTGTGTTCCTCTGTATTGCTCCTGGTGGTACCGACAATCCTCCGATGTGGACTCAGACGACCAATGAGGGGAGACGCATCCTGCAGACGCAGAACGGTGGAAAGAGCTACGGATATACCATTACCGGAGACTTGAATACGGCTGAATATGAGCTGCTGGTGGAGAACGGCCAGGACGGGCGTGACGGCAGGGATTATGAGTGGATTTTTAAGCATACGACAGAGAACATAACACCTTCCACGCCAGCCACCTCGCAGGTGGATGACTATGTTCCGTCCGGCTGGCACGATGACCCGATTGGTGTCAGCGAGAGCCTGCCATACGAGTGGGCTTGCTGCCGGACTAAGAAGGACGGTGTATGGAGTGCGTTTTCACCGGCAGCCATCTGGGCCAAGTGGGGCTTTGACGGCGAGTCGGCCATTGTAGCCGATTTCGACAACGAGATGGAGAGTGTGGCGTTGACATACGAGGGAAAGACTGTTTCGCAGTCCGTGCTCAATACAACCGTCGGCATGTGGTATGGTACGAAGAAACTACAGCTCAAGTCCATCTCATGCGTGACCCCTGCCGGTGTCACGGAGAGCTACAATGTCAATACGGGTGTGATAGCGTTTACCGTGGCTTCCGGCATTTCGATGCCTGCACGTTCAGAGGTCAGGATAACCGTTACGGCTACGGTACAGGATACGGACATAAGCCGTGAGCTGGTATTCACCATTGCCGGGGTGCGTGCCGGTAATCCGGGCAGTGATGCGGTGCTCTATAGACTGGTGCCTTCCGTATCTTCGGTAAGCAAGCGGAAGGACGGCACTTACAGTGTGGCAAGCGTGTCATGTACACGTACCAAGTCGGTCGGTGGCAGTACAGCTGTTACGACTGACGGTGTGCTGAAATACAGTAAGGACGGTGGTTCGGAGGTCGAGATACAGAACGGCACGGCCATTTCCCCGAAGAACTTCACGACGCAGCTGCAGTTCGTGTTCTACGTGGGTGGGCAGGTCGTGGACCGGGAAACTATACCCATGGTTGTGGACGGTACCGACGGTAATCCTGGAAAACCGGGCGGTGACGGCGAATCCGTCAAGGCTGGCGGTGAGTGGCGCACGGCTAATACTCCATACAAAAAGCTCACCATCTGTACGATGGGGAGTCGCTCCTGGCTCTCAAAGGTTGAGACGTCGAATCCACCTCTATGGACTCAGACAACTCATGACGGGAGGCGAATCACTCAGACCCAGAACGGCGGCAAGTCCTACGGTTATATTATTACCGAAGAAGTGAACACCGACGAATGGGAACAACTGACATCAGACGGCGGCATGGTCTATCTCATCAGTACATGCAGCAATATACGGGTGAGCAGTGCCGGGTCTTTGGTGCCTTCAGCTTTCCGCGTCTATGCCAAGCGGACGCTTGGTAGCGCCACATTGACTTATCCGGACGGATATCTGGCTGCACGGGGGTACAGCAACGGGATATGGAGCGCCATCGCAGGGCCTTCGAGGGCTTCCGAGATTACGGTCAACGCTTCGGCAGGGTATTCCACTTTCTCGGTTCGCTGTTATCAGAGCCAGGCGGACGCTTCGGCATGGAATGACAGTTTTATAGCCGAGATATCAGTGGGTGTCAGCTATGACGGAGCAAGCGGACGAGACGCCAGCGAGCCGCGTCCGAGAGGTTTTTTCGCCAAAGGCAACACATATGTCTGGAATGAAGATTACCATGACATCGTACTGGCCACATTCAACAATCGCACCATCCCGTTTCGGGTACGGGCTTACGGTACGTCGGTCACTGTCGCACCTACCTCGATAGACGGTGATGCTAATTGGGAGGCGGCACAGCAGTATATGTTTGTGGCTATGGATATGGCTTTAATAAGAAAGATACGTGCCGATGAAATCTATGTGGATGATTTGGTGGTGCAGAATGTGTTGGCAAGGGATAAGAATGGAAATGTCACTTGTAGCATTGATGGTGAGACTGGAGAGGTGGATATTATCGGAAAAGTCAATGCCATTTCGGGTAAGATAGGCGGCTTTAAAATCTCCGGTACCAGTATTGTCACCGCTGAGGGCGCATACGATGGCGGTGCCGGAAACAACTCTTATTCCAATTCCAAGTTTTTCTTGCATGCGGATGGATACAGCTCTGCGTTCTTGGGTTTCAGTGCCACTAACAAATGGGTGGGCATCGGGCTGAACTGTATGCCTGCAACTTCCAATATGCAGGTGTTGGGACGTTTTGAAGATACCGGCACATCATCCTATACCTATAACAAGGCAGGGCTGTACATCTCAATAGCAGGGGCCAAAACCTATGATGACAGCAACGTTCATGGCAATAGCGCACTCTATATTCCCAAAGGGCATATTACCGGATTTCGCCGGAGGTTCAGAAGGGTTTCCACTTCCACGACATTGACCAATATGGACAGTGTCGTGAGACTGGTGAATACCGCTGAAATAACGGTTACTCTTCCGGCAGGATGCGAGGACGGTCAGGAGATATGGTTGTGTTCAGGAAACGAGAAAAAGGTGAATGTAACAGCTGCATCAGGAGATTCCATAACCGGTGATGGAGGCAGCTTCGCTACTAACCGGTGGCACATCTACATATATGATGCGCACAACAGAGATTGGGTTTACGGATATACAAATTGAAACTAATATGAAGAAGATTAATTTTGAAAGATTTGAGATTTACACTTCCATCAATCATAAGGAAGTGCTTGTGCAGGATTGCAGGGAAGGTTTCGCCAACATCATCTACCTGAACGGTAGTGGTGTGGCTTGCCATGCGCTGGCGATGAAGGTTTACAAGTCGGAAGGGGCAACGGAGTATTCTGACAAGGAGATTACCTTGATGAAGCAATTCGCGGAAAACTTCGGCAATCTGTCACTGCTTGATTCGTTCGACATGAATATAAAGGATAGTGCTACTAATGATTGATGATATGAAAGTATTTTATGAAAGCAAGTTAGCGAAATGGCTGCTGTGGCAGGGCTACAGCACCATCACATTGGGATGTTTCGTCTTCACCAAGAAAAGCAAGGAGGAGATGAAGCAGAGTACACTTAACCATGAGGCGATTCATGTGCGCCAATGGGAAGAATGTATGATTGCTTCGGCTGTGCTACTGACGGTAATCATGCTGTTTGCCGGGTTCAACTTATGGGTATATCTACTTTGCCCGTTGTGGTTCTACCTTCAGTATGGGTTGGAGTACGCAATATCCTACATGTATCACTTATGCCGTAACCGGTGTTGGGTGAATGTGGGTGATAAGGCTTACGGCAATTCCGCGTTTGAGATGGAAGCGGAAGCTAACGAAGAGGTAGACGGTTATCTTGATGTGAGAACTCCTTTTGAGTTCTTCAGATATTACGGAAAAATTTGATTTATAATTTACAAAACGAGACTAAAAACAAAATGTTAAATCGGGTAATATTTCCGTCCGGAAATTATGCCCCTTAAATGTAAGAATATGGCAGATAAGCAGGATATAGCAATGAATCAGTTCCAAGTGGTAACGGATGCACCGTATGTATATGTGGAACTGGCAGATGGTAGTCAGGGGAAGATTAAGAAGAGCAATTTGTTGAGTGAAATGTTTCAATATAGAGGAGACGTTTCTGATAATTATGACAATTTCATAGAGAATGGAATTTACCAGATATATTCCGGTCCAAATGTAACGAATGCTCCAGATGGTATATCCTTTGGCTTCCTATTGGTATTTAAAACCAAATTATATTTGGCTCAAATTGCCTTAGAAGTACGTCCCAGTAACATAGCGGTGAAGTTAAGAACCAATTCAGGACCTGCATGGTCTGGATGGAAGTCAGTAACTCTTACCTAATCTGACAGCTTTATTGTACCCTTCTATTTCTTTCCCTATCTTCTGCCTGTAAGCTTTTTATATTACCTGCTGGCAGAAGATTGGCAAAAAAACAGAAGACTTGATTTGCTCCGTATTAGAAAGCGACTTCCTTTACTGAGTAGCCTTCAGGAATGGTTTCGCCGACTTCTTCCGGAGTCTGCAACTTGAAATTCATCAAACATGATGCCGAAATATAGAAACTATTTTCGAGACTAGCACTGATATAAATGTCCAAGTAAGACACTAATGGAACTTTCCCGGATAATACTCGAGCTTTACTCACAGATAGCATTGAGGAGGAAGCTAATTTTGCTATAAAAGAACGGCTAGAATAACCTTCCGCAAAAGAGTAAAACAAGACTGTGCAGGGATTGTAATTATTGAATCTATTTCCTATATTGAATATTCCAGAACAAGGATAACTACCATCTCTACCCACTGCAATACGGTACCATTTACCTTTAATTAACGCACCGCTACTAATAAATTGTCCTCCTGTATTCGGATGAGGGAGATTGTTCGGGTTTATCAGTACACTGTTTTTACCTTTCATTCCCCTCACATAGTCCACGCTGCTGGTTACAGTCATTTGGTCTTCTCTAATATCTTGCTTCTCTGCCATAATATTGCACATTTAATGGGCAAGAGATTGGAAAGAAAAATGAACAGCCTAATAAAGACTTATGAAATGGAAATTTTCTTTTCCTTGGCATGAGAACCAACAACATATTCTGCGGCTACCGCTTTCATAGAAATAATCTGGTTGGCGTTTCCAGCAACATTAGATATGGCATACAGCATGAGATAGCCACCGGAATGGTTATCCCTCATGCTGTTTATATAAAAACTGAAAGTATTGTCATCATCAACGTAACATATAACATAGTTACATATTGATAAAAAGTAATTTTCTTTGGAAAGATCACCATTAGAAAAATTGTTATCCCAAAACTTAATGTTAACAGAGAAATTTTCATTACCCATATGATTTTGGTTAAAACCTATAGAACATTGTAACCGTATGGCACAATATTGCGCCACACTTATTTTAGTTTTAACGATGAAGCCTTTTACTTTGTCAATAAAAGGAGTAGGATACAATTTTGGAAATATGCCTCCTATTAATGTATTCATAATATTTACCAAATCACTCTTCTTAATCTTAACCTGTGAACCATTAGATGACTCTGCATAGATGTACGCTACATCCGTTACTGTCTGGAACTGGTTCATCGGTATATCTTGTTTCTCTGCCATAACTATTACACATTTAATGGGCGAATCCTCCGGATTATGAAAACTTTATGTTCGATGCTTTATTAATTGCAGATAAATTCTTACTTTTAAAGGAGAAAAACAGAAGGCTATGAATTACGGTTATATCAGAGTGAGCAGTGAGAAACAGACCGTTGAAAACCAGCGGTACGAGATAACTGAATACTGCAAGCGCAAGGGGCTCATCATAGATAAATGGATTGAAGAGAGTGTGTCTGGTGCCAGGCATCCCAATGTGCGGAAATTAGGCAAGATACTGAATACGATAGACCAAGGCGATACCATATATGTTACGGAACTTTCAAGGCTTGGACGCTGTGCGTATATGGTTATAGCTATCATATCTCATTGTCTGATTGCCAAAGCCAATATTGTGGAAATCCGTGATGACAAGCTTATTAAAGATGATTCAGATTCTGTGCAAGATACGTTTTTAAAGGTCTTATTTGCTCAAAGGGAGCGAGAAGATATATCAAGGAGAACCAAAGCCGGACTTGCCAGGAGGGTAGCCATGGGGATGAAGCTTGGACGAAAACCTGGTGTTCAGAATTCCCATTATAAATTGACTGGAAAAGAGCGGTTAATAAAAAAGATGTTTGAATACGGTTATTCAAAAGCTGCCATCTGCAGAAGGCTACAATGCAATCCGGTTACTTTGGATAGGCACCTTATCAGAATGTGTTATTTTCTGCCATGCCGTTGAGTTGCATATCTTTGCGTAAAAAATGATTTACGCATACATTAGAGTATCAACAGACAAACAAACAGTTGAGAACCAACGCTTCGAAATCGAGAAGTTTGCCCGTGTCAGAGAATTAAATATTGATAAGTGGATATCGGAAACGGTATCCGGAACCAAGTCCGTTCAAAAGCGAAAATTGGGTCCACTTATTAAGAAACTGAAAAAAGGTGATACGCTTATAGCTTCTGAAATAAGTAGGCTTGGTCGCCGTTTAATGGAAGTTATGTCAATCCTCAATACACTTATGCAAAAGAAAATCACGGTTCTAACCGTAAAAGAAAAATATGAATTGGGCAATAACATTCAATCTCAAATACTTGCTTTCGCCTTCTCCCTATCTGCCCAGATAGAGAGAGACCTGATAAGCCAACGGACCAAAGAAGGCCTTGCCAGGCGTGTTGCCGAAGGGCAGAAGCTTGGCCGACATAAGGGTGGACATAATTCGCACTATAAGCTTACTGGTAAAGAAGGGTTGATTAAAACTATGCTTGAATACGGATATTCGAAGGCTGCTATCTGTCGTAAGCTTAAATGCAATCCTAAAACATTGGATGACCATTTGCGAAGAATGGAAGTCTAAAATTAGGAAATACCGAACTCTGTTTCTATATTTGTAATCCCCGAAACAATAGAAACAACATGAATCCTCTATGAAGGAGTGTAACCCGTAGTCAGTCGGGTTCCGGTATCTATGCCGGTGGGGACACTTCTTTATAGGGGATTCGCCATTTTTTATTAATACTATGAGAAAGAATTTTGCTATTGCAATATGTGGAATTTTCGCCATAATCTGCGTAGGTAGTGCTATTGGAATGTTTTATGTTAAGACAGAGCCAATGAATATTGATTTGATGGCTGCATTGGTAGGTGTGTTATCGATATTGGTAACGGTATTAATAGGCTTTCAAATAGCCAATTATTTCTTTGCAAAGGATTATCTTCTCAAAGTCATTAATGAAAAGGTTGATGCGAAATTGGGAAAGATAACGCATACAATCAAGGGATATTCTTTGTATGCGAGGGATAAGTTTTATTTTCATTCATTCTATATTAATGCTTTCGACCTATATATGGAAGCTTTAAACGAAGTTGTTATAGGCGGTGATGCAGAATCAATAGATTACATTGCAAGCAAAGTTATTATGGTTATAGAAGAAATGGAGAAACAGAATAAGTGCTACATTATGACGATGTATAAATTGAAGTATATTAAAATTGCAAATAAGCTGAAAGGAGAAAACTGCAATAGGATATTAAATTTCATCTTAGAGGCTGGAGGTGTAGATGGAGACGGCAGCACTTTTATTTATCCACCTCAGACTCCTCAAATTCAGAAGGATGAGGGAAAATAAAAGTAGCTCCGCTATCAACAAGTATTTTGGCTATAAGCCTGCATATTCCTATGAATAATGCGAGTCCTCCAACTGTCAATAGTGTTATTAAAGAAATATTAGCAAAATCTGTCATTGTAAAACTAACCATAACCTTTTCCTTTCCACAAAGATAGGGAAATATTCCTTATCTAATGCTTTGATTTACACAAAATAACACCTATCTTTGCATATAATCAAGAGCTTGGTGGCAACTTACGTTGTCATCGAGCTCTTTTTTTATGTCCTTTTTCGAGGCTGTGGAAGCAATTACTTTTGCTGTCACGGAATGTCAGTGGAAAATTGTAATTCAACAACTTGTTTGATTTCGTCTGATGTACATTTGTGCGGTGTCGGACAAAGATATGGTTATTAGTAGATTATTAAATGAATTGGTGAAATGGATATGAATGATTGGGTTATGTTGGTAACCGCACTCGGTGGCATCGAGGGCATCAAGCAGCTTATCAAGTGGTGGATGTCCCGTAAGACCAACGCGCGTATTGAGGATGCCCATGCGGATGTCGAGGAGTTCAAGGCATTACGGGAGTACAACGAGTTCCTTCAGAAGCAGCTTTCGGAGAAGGAACAGCGGTTTGTGGAGCAGACTGACCGGCTCCGTAAGGCACAGGATGAGCTGTTTACACTGAAGGAGACTAATTCTGACCTGAAACTGGAACTGGCACTGAAACGGTGTGAGAGAAAGAAGTGCGGTGATAGAGAACCGCAAAATGGGTATTAATTGAATAAGGAGGAAAATTGAAATGGCGAATGTGTATAAATTAGCGCCGTGGATTCTCAAATGGGAAGGCGGTTTCGTGAATGACCCGGCAGACCTTGGAGGCGCAACGAACATGGGAGTGACTATCGGTACGTGGAAGTCATGCGGCTATGACAAGGACGGTGACGGTGATATAGACGTGGATGACCTGCGTCTGCTTACCCGTGAGGATGTCGTTAACCGGGTGCTAAAGCCGCATTATTGGGATAGGTGGAAGGCAGATTTGATAACGAGCCAGTCTGTGGCGAATATCCTTGTCGATTGGGTGTGGGCATCCGGTACGCATGGAATAAAGATTCCTCAACGTTTGCTTGGTGTTACTGTGGATGGAATAGTAGGTCCTAAGACACTTGCTGCGGTGAATGCCAGGAACCCGCGTGAGTTGTTCGACATGATTAAGATTGCACGGTTTGACTTCATCGAGGATATATGCCGTTCTCGTCCGGCGAACAATAAATTTAAGAGAGGCTGGATGAACCGTATAAACGATTTAAGGTTCGAGGAATGAAAAAGTTACCGTGGATATTGATTGTACTGCTGGCAATTGCTTGTGTGACGGCTTGGTTCCGTCCGCATGAGCAGCCTCCGGCTGAAGTTCGTGTAGAGACGAAGATAAAGACGGTTGTCAAAGTAGATACGATGCTTATCTCTGCACCGATGGCTGTGTTCTGGCGTTTCGTGCCGGATGATACGACACGGATAGGTGATACCTTGCTCCGTCGTAAACAAGTGGTATATAGAGACAGTTCGTATCGTGCTGTGGTAGGTGGGTATGTAGACCCTCGGCTGGATAGTATGGTGGTGTATCCGAAGACTGTGTATCAGACGGTGACGAATGATATCTATCATACCATCAAGGTAAAGGATAAGCGTAGGTGGGGACTTGGCTTGCAGGCTGGGTATGGCCCGGGTGGATGGTATGTCGGTGCCGGAGTGAGCTATAATTTGTTTATGTGGTAGCATATAGCTATATTTGTCCACGTAGAAAGTTGTACTTATCGGCGGATAGGTGTATGCCCTGGCTGGTAGCGGTCGGGGCTTTTTATTCTTGGAGTATATAATCGACGCGTCTCGTATATTCATACCAATATCTGGCGGTTGAAGGAAGCTGTGGAAGGAGTGGCTGAATAAGCCGCTCCTTTATAGTTCTCCGACAAAGTGTTTTGTTTCTTCATGTACTGTCAGAGAACTTCCTTTCAAATATTTGTTTGTCGTTGATATATCAGCATGCCTTGCCTGATCACGGGCAACTACTATACCGGCAGAGTTAGCTAAGTCACGGATTCCGGAATCTTTGAAACTGTAAAATAAATAGGTATCCGGTAACTTTAGAACTGAACGGAGCTTATAGAATCTGTCTCTAATCACTCGGGTAGTAATCTTTTTATAACCAGGTTTGAAGCCTTTACTGAATAAATAGCAGTTGGTGTCGTTATCGAATATATGTAAATCAATCATTTGTTTTATTATTTCATCATTCAATCCGACCATGCCATCTCGTCGATTTTTAGAGATGTTTGATGCTACAAGTATCTTTTGCTCCTTTAGGTTTATATCGCATAGCTTAATGTTTGTCAGTTCTTCTGGACGAATAAACGTGTAATACTCCATTCGGCAGACAAGAAGATAATAAGGGTCATTTTCTGACAGATATTTAGTGATTCGCTTTAAATCCTCCGGAGAGATTGCAGTGCGTTTTTTATCTTCTTCCTTGAGTGATTTTATATGTTCGCACGGGTTAGTTTCCATATATTGTTTTTCGACTAACCATGAGCAGAATGATGAGAGCCATATCTTATAATTGTTTCGGGTACGGGCGCTTGAATCACGGTCAAGTAGGAGATAGTCCAGGAAATCACTAATATAGGTTAGGTTGAATTGGTAAATGTACATGATTGGCAAGGTGTGGTTTTGCATATAATCACAGAGTACACGTAGTCTCTTATTGTAGTCTGTGAATGTATTGGGTTTGATGCTGCCGGCTTTTTGCAGTTTATCAAGGTATTTTGCATACATCTTAATCACATCTTCCACTTTTGCATATTGGCGAGAATTAGATAAATCTGCCCATGGGTTCCATCCGGAACGAAGTCTGGCGGTAACAGTTGCAATAATATCAGCAGCTCTTTTTCTACGTTCGGTGATTTTGCTTATTCCATCCAGCATATATTTCTTGCGCTTCATCTTTTGTTCTGCTGGGTCGTATGCGGTGAAATCCACATACCAGTTCTTGCCAGTATGGAGGGTGGGTAACGTATAGCTTACTATGGTTGCTAAGGAAGAACCTTTTCTTTTTTTAGAAAACATTTTTTTCTACGTTTTTCAAGTATGAAAACGTAGGATGTTAGACAATCAAGAATTAAATCTGTCCGACTTTCGTCCGACCTAAACGGATAAAACCGCTGTAAATTCGTGATTTACAACGGTTCGTTGTTGCACGGGAGGAGAGGCTCGAACTCCCGACACCCGGTTTTGGAGACCGGTGCTCTACCAACTGAGCTACTCCCGTGTTTGCGGCTGCAAAGGTAATGTAAACTTTCAAATATACAAGTAATATACGTACTTATTTTATAAAGAAAGTTGCTTATAGCATCTGTAAGTCCTGATACATAATGCGATAGGCAGCTGCCTTTTTTTCCAGTGCCAGCGGGTAGGCTCTCGAGGAAGAAGGCATCCGGTAGAGACGCATCGGATGGTTTTCAAAAAGAAACTCTGTGAAGTCTCCTACTTTGGGTTTGTCGATGGAGAACTGTGTGCACAGCGTATCCGTCGCCTTCTCGCCGGTGGTGACGATAGCCTTGCATTGAGGTATCCGGTGTAGCAGGGCAGGGATGTCCGTGGGTTGCACCACTTCCAGAAACTTATCCGAGGCGTTGTCTTGCAGGCGCCGTATGGCAGAGGCTGTGTCGAACAAGGCAATACCTTTTTCCTGCAGGAAACTGATGAGGCGTGCTTTGCAGAAAGCCTTCTTCGTCTTGTCTACAAAATAATCCTTGTCATTGAAGAAAAGTAATCCGGTAATCCTCCACATGTCATTGTTCCAGTTGGGATAGTAAAACTCCATGGACCACCGTTTTTTCTGCGGAGGAAAACTTCCCAGCATCAGCAGACGGGCATTGCCGGGAAGGAAGGGTTCTAAAGGGTGTTGTTCTATTTCCATACTTTCCAATCGTCTTGCCTTTCGTATAGTTCCGGATGATGGCATATTCTTCGGCGTCTTCTCCCATGGCTTGCAGTTGGTGGAGGCAGGAGGCTTTGGTTGTCAATGAACCAGCCAGCCGCCAGCCGGCGGCATTAGGCTTGCCGGACTCCACCATATTCTACTGTTTCCAGTTAGAATTCTTATTCTTTTATTTCTCTTCGTTGGCTTTCTGTTTCGGTTCCTTTTTGGCCAGCATCACTACGTTGTAAACGTACTCGGTCATCCATTGTTCCGAATATCCCAGACGCTCTTTGTACTGGCGTACTGCCGATGCCGTCTTGTGTACATCGTCCTTTTTCCATACGGTTTTTGTGCAGACATCGTGTACGGTTTTTTCGGTCATGCTGCGCAGTGCTCCCTTGAAGATGGAAGGCATGCGGAATTTCCACTGCATCAGGTTTCCCATCAGCATCATAAGATCATTGGAGAAGCCCTGATACATGAAGAGGTAGCCTTGTACGTCATTTTGTGTACGACAGTGCTTTTTGACAGAAGTGTCAATTTCCTTGAAGAAGTTTTCACTGATACCGTAGTCCTGCATCAGCATTTTGCGCGAAGCGGCCTTTTCCGCTTGTCCCAAGCGTCCTCCCTGCGTGGGGATTTTGAACAGACGCTTGAAATTGGCTACATCCGGCACAAAGCGGATGTTGGTGATGCCCAGATTGGCGGCTATTACAGACTGGAAGTAGACGCGTGTCAGTGACACGAAATCTTCTACATTCTTCGAAGATACTTCTTCGGTATTCTTGTTGAATAGTTTGGCAAATAAACTCATATCAAATTACGAATTATTGATTACAATTTACAAAATCGCAGGTCATCCGGCGGTTTCGGCTGCAAAAGTACGAAATAAGTTGGTTATCACCAGCACTCTATGTCTTTTTCTACCTCTTTCAGGCAGTTCTTGGTGAAAACGGGGTCTTGGATATCGGTGCTTTTCTGTGCGCGGTAGTCTTAAGGCAGCCTGAAAGCATATTTTCCGATTATCCCAACAGCAGGGCGATGAGGATGTAGATCCGGAGCAGGTCGTTTATCAGATTTATTATTCGCATCAATGTATATATACAGTAATCTATTTGCAGTAAAAAACCTGCACAAAACAACTACTACCCTCTGTCGTTATTCAAGATTGCTTCTGTTGTTATAGAGATGAGCTTTTGCAAATTTTTGATAATCAGCAATATGAAGTCTGTTGTGCTGCAACTTGCGGCATGGGCAAATCTGGACGAACCTGATGGAATCTCCTTGCCTATTTCAGCCTGAAGTGAAATTTGTGCCCTTCAAACACAGGCTCCACGATGTCATAACGAACAAACTTTGCCAGCAGATGTTCGGCGGTGCGTCGGGAAAGATGCGCTAGGCGGCAGTAACGGTTCAGTGAAAGGCGGTTGTTTTCTTCCAGCAGATTGAGCAGCAGTTGTTCCCGTTCGGTATATTCTATCAGTTCTCCTTTCAGACTTCCGCTTTGCTGCCAGACGCGTAGATGAACGGGAGTAGCCAGGATGTTTTCGTCCTTGATGCGCAGATAGGCCAAGTATTTTCCTGTTTCGTCCTTGGCGTATACCGGCTTCCGGTCACTTTCCTCGATTTGTACCACCAGCACACTGCGTCCTTCCACCAGATAGGTCTGCATGGTGTAGTTCACTTCGGGACTGCAATAAAGTCCGGCAGCCGCTTCTATCATATATTGTTCTTCGTCCGAACGGATACCGGCAATTTTCCCGTTGTCTTTCACTCCAATGAGCAGTTTTCCGCCGTCTGTATTGGCAAAGGCTGAAAGGGTTTTGGCTATCTTGCGGGCGTCGGATATTTCGAACTTGAAATCCTGTTGTTGATGCTCTCCTTCAGCTATGAGAGCGTGTATATACTCGGTGTCAGTAAGCGTTTTCATGCTTGCAAAAGTAGATAAAAAACGCGTAAGAGCCCCTTTTTGAGGCGATTTTACCGAATATTTCAAAAAAAATATCGTTTTTCTGTATTTATTTCAAGAAAGAATGTATTTTTGCCAGACATTATTAACGAAGTAATTTGAAAAGGATTATGAAAGAATTAGTTGAAAAAGTAGCTGCATTGTATGCAGACTTCTCAAAAGATGCAAACGCTCAGTTGGAAAACGGTAATAAGGCAGCAGGAACTCGTGCTCGTAAGGCTTCTTTGGAAATCGAAAAAGCTATGAAGGAATTCCGCAAAGCATCTTTGGAAGCTTCTAAGAAGTAAGAAAAAAAGCATATCTTATGCTGTGAAAGACTGCCACGTTTGGCGGTCTTTTTTGTTTTTAAAAGTATTATTATTACTTTTGGCGCAGGTATTATGGATGAAAACGTTCTCAATAAACTGAAGATACTGGCAGAGTCGGCAAAGTATGACGTCTCTTGCTCCTCCAGTGGTACGGTACGCTCCGGCAAGGCAGGCATGCTGGGGAATGCTGTGGGTGGCTGGGGCATCTGCCATAGTTTTGCCGAGGACGGCCGTTGCATCTCTCTGCTCAAAGTGATGCTTACCAATTATTGTATCTACGATTGTGCCTACTGCATCAACCGCCGCAGCAACGACCTGCCGCGTGCCACGCTGTCGGTGACCGAGCTTGTAGGCCTCACCATGGAGTTCTATCGCCGCAACTATATCGAAGGGCTTTTTCTGAGCAGTGGGGTGGTGCGTAATCCCGATTACACAATGGAACGATTGGTGCGTGTTGCCAAGGATCTCCGTACCATCCATCGTTTCAACGGTTATATCCATCTGAAAAGCATTCCCGGCGCCAGCCGCGAACTGGTGAATGAGGCAGGGCTTTATGCCGACCGTCTCAGCGTCAATGTCGAAATACCGAAGGAAGAGAATCTGAAACTGCTTGCTCCGGAGAAAGACCATAAGAGTGTGTATGCGCCTATGCGCTACATCCAGCAGGGTGTCCTTGAAAGTTCGGAAGAACGCAAGAAACACCGCCATGCTCCTCGTTTCGCTCCTGCCGGACAAAGCACACAGATGATAGTAGGTGCTACTGCCGAGACGGACAAGGATATTCTGTATCTTTCGTCGGCCCTCTACAAGGGACCTACGATGCGACGTGTCTACTATTCGGGCTATATTTCCGTCAATACCTACGATAAGCGCCTGCCGGCCTTAAAACAGCCCCCTTTAGTACGTGAAAACCGGCTCTACCAGGCTGATTGGTTGATGCGTTTTTATCAGTTCAAGGTGGAGGAAATAGTGGATGATGCCTATCCGGACCTTGATTTGGAGATTGACCCCAAGCTGTCCTGGGCTTTGCGTCATCCTGAGCAGTTTCCGGTCGATGTGAACAAGGCGGATTATGAACTGTTGCTTCGCGTGCCGGGCATCGGCGTGAAGTCGGCACGGCTGATAGTGGCTTCCCGGCGTTTCTCCAAGATAGGTTTCTATCAGTTGAAGAAGATAGGGGTGGTGATGAAGAAGGCACAGTATTTCATTACCTGCTGCGAGTTGCCGATGCACACGGTCAATGAGCTGACTCCGCAAGGGGTACGCAGCCTGCTGTTGCCCAAACCGAACAAGAAGAAAGTGGATGAGAGGCAGTTGATGCTTGATTTTGGCGAATGAATATTTTTTTATACGATAAGACTTTTGAGGGATTGTTGACTTCTGTTTTTGAAGCCTATTCCCGCCGCACTTTCCCCGATGCACTGTTGTTGGAAGGAGAGCCTCTTCCATTGTTCTGCGATGAAATATTTACAGTGATAACCGATGAAGAGAAATCCGGCCGCGTCTGGCGGGGATTGCAGAAGAAACTGTCGTCTGCGGCACTTGCCTGCCTCGCCCAGTGCTGGCTGGCGGAGGAACCGGAAACTCCCATGCTGCTGTTCCGCTATATCCGCAAGGCGATAGATGCTCCTCGCTCCATTGAAACGAATTTTGCCGATCCTGATGTGCTGGAGTTCTCCCGTATGTGGAAGCGGGTGGATTGGGAGCGTATACGCCTGCTTCAGTTTGTCCGTTTTCAGAAGGCTGCGGACGGTACTTTCTTTGCGGCCGTCGAGCCCGAGAAGAATGCCCTTCCTTTGGTGACGGGGCATTTCAAGGACCGTTTTGCCGACCAGCGTTGGCTGATTTATGACATCAGGCGAGCCTATGGCTACTATTACGACTTGAAGGAGGTGCGCCAAGTGACTTTTGGTGAGGACAGTCGCGAAGGACATCTTGTCACCGGCATGCTCGACGAAAGTCTGATGGACGAAGACGAACGGCTTTTCCAGTCTCTCTGGAAAACCTATTTCAAGGCAATCTGCATCAAGGAACGCCTCAATCCCCGAAAACACAAGCAAGACATGCCCGTGCGCTACTGGAAATATCTGACGGAGAAACAGCAGTGATTCCTTTTATTCGATTTTCCACTGTCATCTCGGGAAATTCCTGCCCGGTTGCAGCAAATATCCCTCATCATAGTTTATTAATACGAATCTGTGGTTGAAACGGGGCATAACGGCCCTGAAACGAGTACAATGATATTTTGATGAATTGTCGTGATTTAATGAAGTGATGATGGCGGTTTGTAATATCTTGATTATCTGCGTGTTTAAGATGGCCTGCATTCAGTATACGACTGAACCCTATTCAGTATACGATTGAATGGCATTCAGTATACGACTGAATTAGGTTCAATATGGCACTGTATCTCGAATCTGTACTATTTGTAAATAATGCAGATTGCCATCCGACTTTTGTTTCGGCTCATGACCGATAAAAAAAGGAATTAGTTTCAACTACTGATTCGCATTGTTAATTGATGACCCAGTTCTTGTCGTGGGGTACTGTTTTCTTGGGGTCGTAATGCATTCCATCCTGCGTAGGTATCTTCAGTGTATAAGTACGTCCGCTTTTATTCATCAGTAAGGTATCCCGTAGCCAAGGGTTGGCGTCTTTCAGTTGGGCATAGGTGATGCCTTTACTTTTGGCAAACTGTGCCAGGTTGGCAATACCCGTTGTGACAGCCACTTCCGTGCAGGGTATGGGCGGATAAAGATGTTCCCGTTTCAGCAGAAAACCGTACTGTTGCGGATTGCTGATGACGGCTTTGGCTGCCAGCAGGCGGAACATGTAACGCGAAGTTTCTTCTACCAGCCACAAGTCGACGGCTTGGTCTACCATTTGTCTTTGCATCTGTGTGGAGATGCGCCCTTGTCCGGCATTGTAGGCGGCAGCCACGCACAGCCAGTTTCCATATTTCTGATAGGCGTCTTTCAGGTATTTGCAGGCTGCCTTGGTTTCCTTCTCGATATGGTATCGTTCGTCGATGTTGCTGTTCACCTCCAGGCCGAATTCACGTCCGGTGGCAGGCATGAACTGCCATAGGCCTGCAGCACCCGCAGGCGATTTGGCTAGCGGGTTCAGGTTGCTTTCTATCACAGCGAGGTACTTGAA
This sequence comes from Bacteroides sp. L10-4, assembly GCF_013373675.1. Taxonomy (NCBI): domain Bacteria; kingdom Pseudomonadati; phylum Bacteroidota; class Bacteroidia; order Bacteroidales; family Bacteroidaceae; genus Bacteroides; species Bacteroides sp. L10-4. The sequence goes on along the minus strand of NZ_JABXJH010000002.1, from coordinate 100,333 downwards.
GTCATCGGGCAGGCCGTTGGCTTTCAGTATAGGTTCTATGACGGGGAAGTAGCGGTTGGCACGCTTCACCATGAGCATGGTGGTGGAGTGCATGTAGGTGAATGACATCAGTTCGCGGTCCATACGCTCGCGATGGTCATAGCGCAGCAGGTCAATATCCTGCCCGGCAAAAGTAATCTTGTCCGGTACGCTGGGAGAGGTCACGCAGTAGGGAACTTCGGATTTTATGGAATCGCGTTCAGGATTCAGCGTACTGCTGCCTGCGAGGAAGGGGAGGCTGGAACCTGCACACAGTGCAATGGCAGCCGTAAGCACGATATATTTTGAATTTTTCTTCATGTCTGTATGTATATTTCTGTTTGGAGACGTGAAGATACGAAATCAATTCGTTATAGGCAACCTTTCCCATAGCCATCGTGGAATCATACGCCAAAAAAACACCAGTACCCGGTAGCGTCCGTCAATGACAACTATCCGTCTCTTTTCTCTTAAAGCCTTGATTATGTGCTGTGCTACACGGTCTGCTTTCATCAGCATCGGGTATTTTCCGCTTTTCAGTAAATCGGTGGCAACAAATCCCGGACGGATGTCGGTGAAGTGTATGTCAAGATGCTGCATCCGGGCAAGTTGTGCCAGCGCTTCGATATAGGTATTCTGGAAGCGTTTGGTGGCAGAGTAGGCCGGTGCAACGCCTAGTCCTTTAGTGCCTGCAATGGAACTGATGACAGCAATATGTCCGGAGCCTTTTTCCTTGAAATAGTTGAAAGCGGCAGTCACCATGCGGGTAAATCCCTCTACGTTGGTACGTGCCGTGTTCAGTTCGATGTCCGGTTGTAAGTTCCGGTTTTGATGTCCTACGCCGGAACTTAGGAAAAACAGGTCCATGCCTCCCAACTTTTCTATCAGGTTATGGAGGTGTAGGGTCGCGGTCTCTTCCGTAACGTCCAGCTGTTCCGTGACTATCCGGTCGGGTGCGGTGGTTTGCAGGGCATGCAATGCCTCTTTCCTTCTGCCGGCAATGCCTATATGCCAGCCTTGTTGTACAAGTATCCTGGCTACTTCTTGTCCGATGCCTGAAGTGGCACCGATGATGATGGCTTTCTGCATGATGATAGGGGATTATCCGATGACGGTTGCTACAATTCTTCTTCCTCCGCCCCGGTTGCGGAACTCGCAGAGATAGATGCCTTGCCAGGTACCCATGTTCAGGCGTCCGTTGGTGATGGGAATCGTAAGGCTGGTTCCGCTGAGAGTTGCTTTGGCATGGGCGGGCATGTCGTCATCCCCTTCGCATGTATGTTGGTAATAAGGTTCCCGCTCTTTTACGAGGCGGTTGAAGATGGCTTCCATGTCTGTCTGTACGTCAGGGTCTGCATTTTCGTTGATGGTGAGGCCTGCGCTTGTATGCTTGATGAACAGATGCAGGATTCCGGCAGGTGGAAGAGGGGGAAGGTTACGTATAATCTCCTCTGTCACCAGGTGAAAGCCACGCCGGCGAGGGGTCAGGGTAAATTCTTTCTGTGCGGTCATAAATCATTGTTTTTCGTTTGTTGTCAGGCTTATCTTGTCTGGCAGGGCAGTTCCACGGTGAATGTACTTCCCACGCCCATTGTCGAATCTACGGCAATCACTCTTTAATAGTGATGTTTTTGTTCTGTCACAACAATTAAGATATTGACAAAGATATATTATTTCCAAATTAATATGTGATGAACGGAAATAAAAAATAAAGGTTGTATCTGTTTTGAGGAAATGGGAAAAAGATACCCGAGTTTTTGTACTTGCGGGAATAAGACGTATATTTGTTGCAATTTTTGCATCCTGACAAGAAAATGACATGAAGCGTATTGGACTCTTTGTAATGGTTTTTTCTGCATGTCACTCTTGCTCCATGCAAGTGGTCTGCGTGTCTTGTTTATCGGAGATTCTGTGATATGAACCATATTTATGGTAGCGGCTATATGTATTTGTGTGCAAGTCATTATCAAGGAGATTTTCCGGAAAAGGAATATGCTTTTTAAAATCGTGGTATCAGTGGAAACACTCTCCGGCTTCTCAAGACCCCTATTGGATTTGGGACGGTATCCACCCCACTCCTGCAGGGCATAAACGAATGGCGGATATGTGGATAAAGCGTGTGAATTTATAATTTATCAATAAAATAGAGAGTAATGGAAAAAGTGATTATCAACTCGTACGAGGATTTTGAAAAGCTGGTAGGCCAGCAAATCGGTGTTTCGGAATATGTAGAGCTTCCTCAGGAGCGTATCAATCTGTTTGCTGATGCGACATTGGACCATCAGTGGATACACGTCGATACGGAACGCGCCAAAGTGGAAAGCCCTTTTAAGAGCACCATTGCACATGGGTATCTCACCTTGTCCATGTTGCCATATCTGTGGAACCAGATTATTGAAGTGAACAACCTGAAGATGATGATTAATTATGGCATGGACAAGATGAAGTTCGGTCAGGCGGTATTGTCCGGACAGAGCATCCGACTGGTTGCCCATTTGCAATCTCTGTCGAATCTGCGCGGTGTGGCAAAGGCGGAAATAAAGTTTGCCATCGAGATACAAGGTGAAAAGAAGAAGGCACTGGAAGGGGTGGCTATATTTTTGTATTATTTCAATTGATGATGCGTAAGATGGTATGCCCCCAGTGCAAGGTGGGGGCATTTTTTGTGATGAACGGACAAGGTGAGCGCCTGCCGGTCTACATCTCTGACAAAGGCGAGATTGTGCCTAAAGACAGCACCTCTTCATTGGAAGGATACGACCTGGATACGGTTTATTGTTTGTGCTGTTCCTGGCGTGGGACTCCGAAACGTTTGGTGAAATACTGATGGACATACTCCTGCCACAAATGGCGGAGTGCCGCCACGGGATGGTACAACAGCATCCGTGGTCCGGCATACTGCATGACTTCACGCATCCGTTCTTTCATTTCGGGCTTGTAGCAGTGAATGCTGCATTGCCTGCAGGTGGATTTATTCTCACCGAAAGGACAGCGTGAAAGACGAATGCGGGCATATCCCAGCAATTCCTCGCATCGGGGACACAATTGCTTGTTACCTTCCTTTTTCCGGCAGTAGAGGCGGACCATCCGTTCTACTGTCTGTTTTTCCTGCTCGATACGGGACGGCATGTTTATTGTTTGGACTGCCAGCGTTTCAAGGTCGGGAAGCATTCTTTCATACCGGCTATGGCTTCCTCTTTAGTGAAATTCATTCCGGAATCCTTGTTGAATTCGTCGGTGAACTGTGCACAATGTTCTATCATTTCGTCCATAGTGCAGTCTTGTGCAAAATTGCCGTGCTGGTAGCAATAGATGCAATATTCCTCGTTGAGGCTACCGTCGGCATTGGTTCCGAGTACTTCTGCAGATGACAAGGGCATTCCGCAGCTTTGGCAAAGTTTAGCTTCCATAATGTGTGGAGTTAAGTGATATGCAAATATGGGATATTATTTTGGTTGAAGCGTCCTTTTCAGATAAATCATGTCTTTCAGTTGCTTGCCTCCTTCAAATATGGGGTGGTCGTAATTATCGATAAAGAAATCGGGTACCCGGTGTGAGTATGCAAATCCGCAGCTTTCATAGAAGGGGATGGTTAGCGGACTGTCTCCAGTGCCGACAAGCATAGTATGGCACCGGTCTTTATAATGTTCAAGAACGAATGCTATCAGTTGTCTTCCATATCCCTGGCGCTGGTATTCCGGATAGACAGCTATGCTCTTTATTTCGTAGATTCCTTTATCCTCGCAGGTGATTACACAAGACGCTTTGACTGTATCATTATCGGATAGGATGAACATCTCTCCCCGTTCCAGATAACGGTCAATCATGGACTCTTGTTCGTCGGCAAGCAGCAGCAGGTCAAGATATTGCTTTTTGTTGCCGGATATGGGATGTATTCTTATCATATTTCTGAATTTCTGGTGTGAAGTTAGTCATTTTCTATTGAATTACAATGGATATCTCTTTTTAACTGTTGAATGGTTGAGAGTTGCCGGTGAACAAAATCTGCCATACGCCGTTCTTCTCATAACATGATAATCTGATGAAGTTATGAGTAAGTTGAAATTCTCTTTTCTGGTTTTGATACGAAAGTCTGGTTTGACGGGCAGGCGCAATGGGTAATGCAACAGACGGACTGGGAGACAATGGACGAAGTGCCCCCTGCCGTTTACAATGCTTTTGCCGCCAGTGAATATTCCGGAGGGATGGTGCAGAATGTCACTTGGGTACAGTTTCCCAAATGGCAGTCCATCGTGGCGGTAGAGGTAGGGATGGCAAATCTCCAGACGAAATATCAGATATTGTTTACCCCGACGGGCGAAATCATCCGTGCCCGTAATGTCACCTATACATACAATCCGCTCGGGGCAGCCACTTTCTTGTAACGTCTGTTCGCATACCTGCTGAATTTATCATATCTTTGCCTTCCCAAACCAGACTTTTATGGACAAAGACACTTTTCAGCAGGAGGTTTATAATGTAGTGGTCGCAATCCCTCCGGGGCGGGTGGTGACGTACGGACAGATAGCCTATCTTGTCGGAAGACCTCAATGTTCGCGCATGGTGGGACATGCCATGCACGATGTGCCCGACGGCATGTGTTTGCCCTGCCATCGGGTAGTGAACAGCCAGGGCAGGCTGGCACCGTGCTGGACTGAACAGCGGGCTTTGCTGGAGGCAGAGGGCGTGACGTTCAGAAAGAATGGGTGTGTAGACATGAAAAAATGCCAGTGGGAATTCATGAAAGAACAAATACAATAAGATTATGAAATTTATAGGTGCACATGTATCGGCCAGTGGGGGAGTGGAAGCGGCTCCCGTCAATGCCGGTGAGATAGGGGCAAATGCTTTTGCCTTGTTTACCAAGAACCAGCGTCAGTGGGTGGCAAAGCCGCTGGCGGCTGATAGTATTGAATTGTTTAAGGAAAATTGCGGGAAGCTTGGTTTCGATTCCCGCTGCATCCTGCCTCACGACAGTTATCTGATAAATTTAGGGCATCCCGAAGAAGAAGGGCTACAGAAAAGCCGCGCCGCTTTTCTGGATGAGATGCAGCGCTGCGAACAATTAGGGCTGAAGTTGCTGAATTTTCATCCGGGCAGCCATCTGAATAAGATTTCCGTGGAAGAGTGTCTGGATAGGGTCGCTGAATCCATTAATCTTATATTGGGCAAGACGCACGATGTGGTGGCTGTCATAGAGAACACAGCCGGGCAGGGTAGCAATGTGGGAAACGAGTTCTGGCAACTGGGACATATCATTGACCGGGTGGATGACAAGTCTCGCGTTGGAGTTTGCCTTGATACCTGCCACACGTATACAGCGGGCTATGATATAGTGAATGAGTATGACAAGGTGTTTGAGGAGTTTGACGCGGCTGTAGGCTTCGGCTATCTGCGCGGTATACACCTGAATGACTCCAAGAAAGCACTCGGCTCCAGAGTAGACCGTCACGACAGCATCGGCAAGGGGCTGATAGGTATGGATTTCTTCCGGCGTTTTATGCAAGATGTGCGTTTTGACGGTATACCTATTATTTTGGAGACGCCCGATGAATCGCTTTGGGCAGAGGAGATAAAACTGTTGAGAAGCTTTGTTTCCTCTGATTGAGAGGCTATGCCCTGAATACGCATTCTATACGGTTACCGTCCGGGTCGAGGACGACACTTTCAAAATATCCGTCGCCGGAGGTACGGGGCTCTCCTGCGATGGTATATCCCGCTGTACGTAGTCGTTCTGTCTGTCGGAGGACAGCTTCCTGGCTGTCGAAGGCAAAGGCAAAGTGGGTCAGTCCCAGTCTGTTTTCCTCAATAGGGGTATTCTGTATGTCCGTACGGCTCATCAGTTCCAAATCCATTCCTTCATCGAAGTGAAGGAAATAAGATTCGAATCCTTTTTGGGGGTTGATGTACTTTTCATTGCTGCTCCCGTTGAAGTAACGTGTGTAGAACTCTTTCATCTCTTCCAGTTGGAAGGTCTAGATGGCGATGTGATGTATCTTCATAAGTTTGCTAAATTATAATCTGTGTTCTACCCGAGTAATCTGTGGTGGGGTTGGTAATTGCAGATGCAGAATAGGGAAAGGCTTTCCCGTCGGGTCGGTTTCGTCCCGGCCGGTCACTTGGAATCCCATATGTTGGTAAAATCGGCAAGCTTGTCCGTTCTGCTCGTTTACATCCACTTTGTGGATGTGTTTTTGGTGGACGGCGTACTCCATGAGCCGTTTTCCGTATCCCTTACCTTGTTGGTCAGGACGGACAAACAACATCTCGATGAGTTCATCGCTCAGTCCCATAAAGGCGGCAATTTCTTCTTTTTCGTTGCGGATGATGTAAAGCTCTACGGCAAGAAAGTACTGCTCTCTTATCAGCGGTTTGTAAAACTGTATATCCTTTTCTGCCAGGAAGTGGTGTGTGCTGCGGACAGAGGCTTTCCAGACGGTCAACAGTTCGTCATAATCTTGTGGGGTAGGTCGGAATATCATCATTTATTGCATTACTTTGCTGGTTATTAATCAGTAGGCAGTCAGAATTCAGCTTCTTTGGTAATCCTTAGGGTTTCTCCCGTGATAGGATGCGTAAATTCCAAATACTCGGCATGCAGATAAAGCCGTTTTGCTTTCTTCCCGTAAAGTTCATCACCGATGATGGGGCAGTGCAAGCCAAGCGGGTGTGCTGCATGTATACGTAGCTGATGGGTTCTTCCCGTGCGCGGATAGAAAGCGATACGGGTCCGTTTCCCGTCCAGACGTTCCAGAACTTGATAATCGGTGATGGCGGGCTTCCCGTGTTCGGTGTGCACCATTTGTCGTGGACGGTCAAGTGGATTCAGGCAAAGCGGGAGGTCGACCGTACCTTTGTCCTTTGGGACAACACCCTCGAGCAATGCGACATAACGTTTCCTGACCAGGCGGTTCTTGAATTGGGCCTGCAGGTTCTGGTGTACGCGCTTGGTCTTGGCAATGAGCATTAAACCGGAAGTGGCCATGTCGAGACGATGCACCGTCAGAGGACCGTCAGCTTCGGGATATTGCCCACGCATCAGGCTATAGACGGAGACTGCATCTTCCTTGCCGGGAACAGACAGCATTCCTGCCGGTTTGTTGATGACCGAAAGCCATGAATCCTCGTAAACAATCTCCAGATTCTTGGAGGGTACCTGCATTCTTTTCAGCATGGGGTTTTCCTCTACTTGTAGACCTTGCAGCATGTGTTGCAGTATAGGTTCGCACTTTCCTTTGCAAGCCGGATAATAGTGCCCGTGATGGCGTATCTCTGTCTTGGGGGAGTCACCCCACCAGAACTCGGCCATGGCAATCGGTTTCCATCCATGCAGATAAGCTTGTTGCAACAGTTTGGGGGCCGCACATTCACCCGCGCCGGCAGGAGGTGTCTTGTGCACGGTCTGCCCGAATATCTCACAGAGATTCTTGACTTCTCCCCGGTAATTCAGCATCCCGAACTGTTCGAATAGCTTTTGCTGCAATGCTGCAGAGCGGGTTTTACGTTCAGACTTCAATGCTGAAATCCGTCTTTCCCAGTCTTCTGTCTGCGTTTGCAGTGTGGTAATCCTTGCTTTCCATGAACGTTCCAGGCGTTTATATTCCGCCTTTTGGAACTGGCTTTCCCGTATCAGTTCGGCTTCTTCCTGCGCATTGAGTTCTTTTTCTTTTCTGCGCTGTTCTCTGGCTGTTTTGGCTTCTTTCAACTGTGCTTTGGCTGTTGCCAGTATGTCTTCTGCTGACTGAATGGTCCGGGCAAGCTCTGCTGATAAGGCGGCATATGCTTTGTCATTTTCCAGTTGCCGGATGTTGCGGTTGATGGAAGAGATGTTCTCTTCTTCTATCTTGAAAAAGCCTTGTGGCTGTAGCAAGTCATATACGGGAGGAACAAAAAAGGGATGTAGGTTCTTTCCGGCCAATATGCCTGAGAATGCAGCTAAATATCCGGTTTCTCCATGCTCGGTTTGTACAATCAGTACCCCGAACATTTTGCCTTGGCGCAGTTCGTCCTTCCATGCAGTTTGTCGGGTAAGATAGCTTTGTACTTCTTTGGCTGCCAATATACATAATGGGTGCGGAGTATAGCAGAAAGGATAGGTGAACCTTTCCGGAAGCGGAATGTCGGTTATGGAAGTAGTAAAACGGTGCAACATGATGTTGCAAAGATACTATATTTCTCTCATAACAGACCGTTTGTACTGCAAATCTTTATTTCGTTATTACTTTTAGAAGCGGTAGTCTTGTTCGATGTATGTCATATATTCGTCGTAACTGATGTGCCTGCCTCCCATTGTCTTGAGGTGAGGGGTTTCGAACTGGCAATCTATCATGACGCCTCCATGTTCCCTGAAGAATTGGGCCAGACGGATGAGGGCCAGCTTCGAGGCGCTGGGAACGAGTGAGAACATGCTCTCTCCAAAGAAACAACGTCCCAGGGTCACTCCGTACAGCCCACCTACCAGTTGTTCTTTTTCCCATACTTCCACGCTGGCGGCGAAGCCTTGTTCGTGCAGGTGTGTATAGGCTTCCATCATCTGCGTTCCAAGCCAGGCTCCTTCTTGTTCCATCCGCAATTCTCCGCAGGTTTGTATGACGTCTTCAAAAGCTTCGTTGAAGGTGATTTCGTACTTTCCTTTGTTGATGAGTGTACGCATGGAGTGGGAGATATGTATTTCGTCCGGAAAGATGACAAAACGGTCCATCGGGCACCACCATTGTATCAGTTCTTCCCGAAATGCGTACCAGGGGAATATACCGTTGGAGTACGCCAGGATGAGGCGGTCGATGGAGAGGTCACCGCCCACGGCGAGCAACCCGTCGGGGTCGCCGTAGTGAGGATCGGGGAAAGCAAGTTTATTCGTCAGTTGAAAGACCATATCGTTATTCGGTTGCGGGTTGTAGTTTCAATGCTCCGTTTTCCACTTGCACGCGGACTTTCCCTCCCTCCTTCAGTGTGCCGAACAAAATTTCGCGCATCAATAAAGGTTTCAAGTGCGAGGCTATCACGCGGTCCATCTCTCGGGCACCGTATTCGGGGATAAAGCCCCGTTGGAGCAGCCATTCGTGTGCTTCTTGGCTCAATTCCATTTCCACCTGGCGGGAGGACAGCTTGCTGCCCAGTTCTCCGAGTTTCTTGTCGAGGATAAGTGATGCCATCGGGCGGTCCATGTCATGGAAGACAACTGTGGCTGAAAGGCGGTTGATGAATTCGGGCTTAAAGGTTTTCTTGACTTGTTTCAGCATGGCTTCTCCGGCGGTGACCTGACTGTTGAAGCCGATGGACGCTTGGCGGGCATATTGTGCTCCGGCATTGGAGGTCATGATGAGAACCACGTGGCGACAGTCGGCTTTCCGCCCTTTGTTGTCGGTCAGTATGGCATAGTCCATTACTTGCAGCAGGATGTTGAATACGTCGGGATGGGCTTTTTCTATCTCATCGAGCAGTAGCACGCAGTTTGGGGTCTTGCGTATGGCGTCGGTCAGCAGGCCGCCGTCCTCGTAACCCACGTAGCCGGCAGGCGAGCCAATCAGTTTGGCTACGGTATGCTTTTCGGTATATTCGCTCATGTCAAAACGTTGCAGGGCGATGCCCAGCTCGGCGGCGAGCACTTTGGCAACTTCGGTCTTTCCTACTCCGGTGGGGCCTACAAAGAGCAGGCTTGCCAGCGGTTTGTTTTCGTCCAGCAGTCCGGCTTTGGACATTTGCACAGCTTCCACCACCTGACGGACGGCTTCTTCCTGCCCGTAGATGCGGGAGCTGATACGTTCGTGCAGGCTTTCCAAGGCGGCGGTGTCGTCCTCTTTCATGGCGAGGGCATTTACTTTACAAGTACGTGCCAATATGTCGGTTACCAGTACCTTGTCCACGGTCTGTTCTTCGGAGTCTGTGGGATGTATTTCTCGGTAAGCTCCTGCTTCGTCTATCAGGTCGATGGCTTTGTCGGGCAGGAAACGGTCGCTGATGTAGCGGGCGCTTGCCTTTACGGCATAGGGGATGACGTCGGGTTCGTAGGTGACGCCGTGGTAGGCTTCGTATTTCTCTTTCAGACCTTCTACGATATGTATGGCTTCTTCGATGCTCGGTTCCAGTATGTCTATCTGTTGGAAACGGCGTACCAATCCCTTGCTGCGGGAGAAGTAGCGGTTGTACTCGTCGTAGGTGGTAGAGCCTATGAAACGTATTATTCCGGTTTCCAGATAGGGTTTCAGCATGTTGGAGGCATCCATAGAGCCTTCGCCCGTGCGTCCGGCGCCTATCAGGTTGTGTATCTCGTCGATGTAGACGATGGCGCGTCCTTCACGTCCGACACCTTCCATGATACTTTTCAGCCGCTTTTCGAAATCACCGCGATATTGTGTGCCTGCCAGCAGATTGCCCAAGTCCAGTTCATAGATGCGGAAGCCGGCAAGCCGTTCGGGGACGTTGCCCGCTTCGATACGGGCGGCAAGCCCATAGGCAAGGGCTGTTTTGCCTACGCCGGGTTCGCCCACATGCAACGGGTTGTTCTTTTCCTTGCGGCAGAGCACTTGTATGGTTCGCTCCAACTCCATCTCCCTGCCGATAAGCGGATTGTGGTCTGCCAGGCAATCGTTGAGGCAGGTCACGTAGTTACGCCATGGTTCTGTTTTTTCTTGCTCATCGGGAGATGGCATATCACCTGCTTCTGCTGCCAGCTCCGCTTCTTCGTAGTGGGTAATGAGCAGACTGAGGAATTCGGGCAGGTCTCCGCCAACTGCTTCCTTCAGGAAATGGCATGCCCAGGAATCTTCCAGTTGTAGCAAGCCTTGTATCAGATGGGGAACACCCAGCTCTTCGGCGCTGGAATACTCTGTCACCATATAGGCATGTTGCAGGAGTGAGCTGAGCTGGACGGAAAGTACCAGCTCGTATTCCACATTGTCGGGGATAGTTTCCACTTCTTCCGTCAGATAGTTTTCCAGTGAGATGCTGAGCTCCACATAATTGTAGAAGGTATCTTGCAGGGTGTGGATAAAGGGTTCCTGCTCTATAATGGCGCTCAGCAGATGTTCGGGCATGATGAACTCGTGCCGGTAAGACTCGGCCTTTCTTTGTGCGGAAGCGAATGCTTGGTTTACGAATATCGTATTTTTTATATCCATATTGTTTCTTTCTTCTTATTCTTCTTCCTCCGGGGTGACGGTGAGCCGGAGGGGGAAACCTTCATTGCGTGCCATGCGGGTGGCTTTCTGTACTTTGGAGTGGGCGATGTCGTATGAGTAGATGCCCACTACCGCGGAGTTGCTCTTGTGCACCTGCAGCATCAGTGTTTCCGCTTCTGCCGATGATTTGTAAAAGACGGTGGTGAGTACTTTTACCACAAACTCCATGGTGGTGAAGTCATCATTGTAGATGGTGACTTTGAAGCGTCGGGGTTCCCGTAATTCTATGCGTTCTTTTTCTTTGAAAGAAGATTGCTGTTGTTCCATTTCTTTTTAAAAACTACTGTTAAGACATTGTTCTACCGTTGTGTGGGCAACGAAAACTCCTGCCAGTCATATTCGTCCCCATACTCGTCGGCTATGGCTATGCGTATGGTGACGTTACCCGTCTTTATCCGTTCTCCGGCACTGATGTTGGCGGTGTATTTCATACCGTTGTGTGGAGTTATTTGCTCTATCATGACCGATGATGATATGTAAATGCGCTTCATACCCGTGGTTTCCGCCACTACTGGCACTACGTTGTAGGCTGTTTTGCTTCCTTCGTTCATGATTTCAAAAATCACTTTACAGTTTTCGCCCGAATTGATGACGTGGTCTCGGCTGTCGTCAATGAAACGTATATTCTGTATCCTCAAGTGGTCGATGGCCGATGCTTGCGGCTGTCTTCCGGATTGCGGGGGATAGGGCTGTGTCCTTTCTATCCGGTAGCTGTACTCCTCCTGCTTCTTGGGGGCTGTGGCTGCATTGGCAATGGCAGCTCCCGCAATGGTCCCTATGATGGTGCCGATGGCAGAACCCCGGTATCCTCCTCGCCAGCCTCCGTTACTGTCACCTATCAGCCCGCCGATGGCACCGCCTACATTGCTTCCGATGGCAGCTCCTGCAAGCACTGCGTTAGGGTCGCCTGCAGCCATCTGGCTTGTGCCGCATCCGCTGAGGATGATGGTTGCTGCCAGGATTCCTATAAAAGACTTTTTCATGTTCATATCCTATAATTATTATGTTGGGCAGATTGTTTTATAAAAGGGCTATTCCCGATAAATCATCTTTTTGGTCATGCCTCCGTCAATGGTGATGTTTTCGCCATTGATGAAGTCGTTTTCGTCTTGACATAGGAATAGGCACATACGGGCAATATCTTCCGGTCTGCCAACCCGTCCGGAGGGATGTTGTGAATGGTCTTCTACCCGTAATTGTTCATAATCGTGTGTCTGAATCCAGCCCGGAGAGATGGAGTTGACCGTGATGTGCCACTCTGCAAGCGATAAAGCCAACGCATGCGTCAATGAATAGATACCTCCTTTGGAAGCTGCATATCCTTCACTGCCCGGTTCACTCATCAGATAGCGGGTAGAACAGAGATTAATGATTCTTCCGTAGGTATTCGTGCTGTTTTGACTTTTGCGGTGTACTGCCAACGCATGTGAAGTAATGAATACCGGACGTAAATTCACAGACAATATTTTATCGAACGTCTCCACACTCGTTTCTGTGATGGGAGAGAATTCACTGATGCCGGCATTGTTTATAATGATGTCAATATCCCCCCATTCCTTGAAAATATTTTGCAGGCAAAGTTCCAATGCTTCTTTGCTGTTTAGGTCGACGGGGTGAAATTGTGCTCCGGTGGCTTGGGCGGTTTGTTGTCCTTCCAGTTCATTCTTGTCACAAAAGGCTACTTGGTAATTAAGCTTGCAGAAGGCTTCTACAATGGCTTTGCCAATCCCCCCGGCACCTCCGGTCACGAAAACTTTCTTTCCGCCTTTTTTGAGGGGAAGTGTCGGCTTATGTAGCGTTTGTACCTTGCCGGATTTTTTCGCTTTCTCCCAAGCTGCTTTGCGTGCCTGGTATTGCTCGTACTGATTTTCAAGATAATTATCGGCCATGTCTGTTTCGGTTTTATTGTTTAACTACGGTGTGTGTCACTTCGTATCCGATGACTACTGCCAGTCCGTTCTGTTTCAAGTATTGTCCGATGGCGGGTACGTAACCGCATCCGTTCAATATGAGCAGGGAAGTGGTCAGTATGGCAATCTGTTTCTTCATGTCATTTTGACTTTATTTGGTTTAATGTTACAAAGGTAGAGAAAGTATTGAAAAGGCTATAGGGGTAGCATTATATTTTCTTTCCTTTTGTCATATTATTTTTTTCAATGTGGTGATTCACCTCTCCATTAATGAGAGTTATATGATGGCTTTTACTGATTTTTCCTACTTTTTGTTTGTGGCTTTTCCCACTTCTACGAAATAAGTTACATATTTCTGTAATTAGAACTGTCAAAATGGCTATAATGATGGGAACTAACCACTCTTTATTATTTTGTATGAATTCTACTGGATTGCTCATATTTGTATGTATTTATTAAAGTTAGATATGGATAACGGTGATGAATGAGTGAGTTTCCCTATGATTTTTGTTCCAATATATAATCCTAAGATACTTAAACTTAATCTTGTTAATGTAGAACTATTTAGTAGATTGAATACTTGCTCCCAGTTCTTATTTAAATTACAAAAATAACTTCTGACTTCTGTGGCTGTAAACGGTGGCATTTCCTTTTTAGGCTCTTTCAGTCGTTTTTGATTTTTTTACTCTATTGAGTCATGTGGTATATTCACATGCTTCATCAATAGACTTGTCTTTTCTTCGGATAAGTTCACTATATTGATACAAGATAACCTTCATCTCTCTTCCTTCTTTTTTCCTTGAATTCTCTTTACTTGTTCCTCTATTTCCTCAATCGAAGGCAGTTGACTTTTAATATCTTCGGGAATCAGCTTAGACAGCTCATACTCTGATATGCCGATAGGCTGATTTGTTGATTCCAGTGCATATTGCGCCATTACTTGGTTTTTTGTCTTGCAGATAAGCAAGCCGATGGTGGGGTTATCGCCAGGTTTACATTTTAGATGGTTTACGGCACTGATATAAGTACCGAGTTGACCTATAAATTCAGGTTTGAACTTCTGCACTTTTAGCTCGATTACGCAATAACAACGCAGTTCCAAGTGGTAGAAAAGCAAGTCGGGATAGATTGTTTCATCGCCTACTTCCAAAGGCATTTGACGTCCTACGAATGCAAATCCTTTACCCAATTCAAGCAGAAAACGAGTGATATTCTGTGTCAAAACCTTTTCTAACTCTAATTCTTGAAAATCTTTGGTAATGGTCAGGAAATCGAAGTTATAGGGGTCTTTGAGTGTCTGTAGAGCTAGGTCACTTTGCGGTTTGGGTAGCAGACGACTCTTCGAGAAATCCGCTTCCTCAAGTCATTTCTTTCTGCCGTTCTATAATTTCTGCCCCCAGTTGCCAGTAAAGGTGAAGCAGTTCGCTGTTCACGCGTACAGCCGCTTTAATCTGTGCACTACGAATGTCTTGTTTTAGGTGGTTTACCCAATCCTTGAACGGTTGATTTATAGATAGTGCTGTTTTCATATTTTTATTTTCTTCATCGTCATATTCGATGTTTCTATTTCACAAAGTTAAGAAAAAGAATTTATTTCAACTGTAATCCTTTCCGTCTTTTCTACCTCTCCACTTTTACCACACAATATACCATCTCCCCCTCTCTTTCCTTTACCTCATCCCGTGTTGCTGCAATATCCTCCCGAACACGTTCACCCGTTTTGCAGAGAATAGGTATCGCACTATGTCGCTGTATTTCCTCCTATATTTTCGCAGGCGATAATTATTCCCCTTGTAGGGCTTCAAAAGGGAATCCGTCTGTTTCCCTAAGGAGAACGGTTTGTTTCAATATGGAGAACAGTTTGTTTCATTAGTAGGAAACAGTTTGTTCCGTTAAAGAAAACAGTTCGTTTTATTGAGTGCGAACAGTTTGTTTCATAGTATGTGAACACTTTGTTTCTTACTGTTGTAACAAAGTGTGCACCGTTGTGAACTAAAGTGTTATCTATATTTTCAGTGATAAAATGACATGAAAAGGGGGCTGAAGATTACCTTTCTACCATTTGTATTCCTCGCTGTAAGAGTCGAAAGCCGGTTCTCCCGGAATGTTGTATTGGTGGAAAGTTCTGCGGATATAGTTCTGGTCTTCGGGGGAAAGGTAAGATTCTTCCCGGTAGAAGCGGTAGTATTTTCCGCGGCCGAAATGGGCTATCAACTGGCTTTTCAGAGGTTGGAGATTCTTGTAGGGAACTTCATCGAGCAAGTGGCTGATTCCCCATGCAACATGTATCTTTTGTGTCGATTGGAAATAGGCGCATTGACTGCTATCCTCTGGAATGCACAGTGGATTGATGATGCGGATGGACGGGTACTCGGGGGTATCGCGAAGGGCGGCTAAGCGATGCAGGCAGTTGTCGGCTTTCGGGCATTGGTTGTTGAAACAGCGTGAGTAGTTGGCAGGTGCTAAAGGTTTTTCGGAAGAATGTTTCATGTTTATATATACTTTGATGAAGCTACAAAGATAACACTAACTTTTTGATATAGCCTTCTGTTCTCTTGTTTGAAATGCCTCTTCATTGAAAAAACAGTAGCCGGAACCACTGAATCCAGTAATTCCGGCTGTACCGTTCTTTCTTATAAGTATGGATGGACTATTTCACCTGGATGATGTCATAATTCAAGTCACTCACTGCTTCCTGCAGGCTGTCGTTGACAAGGCGCAGGGTAGTGTCGTTCACTACTACGAAGTACACCGGAGTGTCGCCGTCGTCTGGAGTCAGTTTGATGGCTGTTTTCTTCTTGTTATTGACGTCTTTCTGGATAACTTCTTTCTTTCCTTTGGAAGTAAAGCTTTTGTTTTTTCCGGGGCCTTCGGCATCCAAATAAGTTGTTACCAACGTATAACCGCTTTTTCCATCAGGACTCACGCTCAATACATACCGGATGCCCGGACCGTCGGCGGCAGGAAGAATTCCCTCGTATACGGTTACGGCAGACGAGTCATTGCCGGCAACTGTCATTATCCCTTCGTCTACGGCGACAGCATCATTGTTTGGGGTTCCTTTTGATTGGCAGGATACCAATGCAGCTGTAAAGGTTGCAATCATCATTACTTTTTTCATGGTTTTAATGGTTTAAATTAATTATAAAGACGCAATAGCGTTCGTTATTCATCTTCTTCTTTCTTGATGACAAGCAGTTTGTCCACTCGTCCGCGGTCCATATCCACTACTTCGAAGTCCAGGTTTTTGTAGCTGAACAAGTCTCCGGCTTTCGGCACCCGTCCTATCAGGAACATGGCAAGACCGCTCAAGGTGGTGAAGTCTTCTTCTTTCAAGTCATCATAGTTCATAATGCCCATCGCCTCCATAAAGTCATCCAGATTCATGGAAGCCTCCACCAGCATGGAACCGTCCTGACGGACAACGATTTCCTCTTCTTCCGTTTCATTCTCTTCGAGGATGTCTCCGAAGATACTTTCCGTCAGATCGTGCAGGGTGATGATACCTTCTGTATTTCCATACTCGTCTACAACAACTCCAAACTTGTTTTTGTTCTTCTTAAACAGCTCTAAAACTTTCTTTGCATACAAGCTTTCCGGAATAAATAGGGCAGGGCGGGCAATATTGCGTAGGTTGAAGGGTTGTTCGCCGCCCATCATCAAGATGATGTCCTTTACGGAAACCACACCGATAATCTCGTCTTTTCCTCGCTCCACCAGGAGATATTTGCTGAAGTGTTCTTCGTGGATGATACGTAGCACCTCTTTTGGGGTGTCTGTGGGATGGAGCACGACGATGTCGCGGCGATAGGTCATCAGGTCATTCGCTCTTTTGTCCGAGAAACGGAACACGTCACGCAACATTTCCGTTTCGTCTTTGTCGATGACGCCTTGTTCCGAGCTTTGGTGCAGAATCATCTTCAGTTCGTCTTGTGTCATTTGGCGTTCCTCGCCGCTGTTCAGTCCGATGATTTTGTTCATCAGTTTGGTGGATGCACTCAGCAGGCATACAAACGGATAGGAAATCTTGGTCAGCACAATCATGAAGGGGCTGAGCATGGTGGCCCATCGTTCCGGGTTGTTCAAGGCGATGGACTTGGGCACCAGTTCGCCTATGATGAGCGACAGATAGGTGATGATGGCTACTACGGTAATCATGGCGAGAGTCTTGGCATAGGCGGCTACTCCCGGAATGAGGGCGAACAGCGGTTCTACGTCATCAGCGATAGTGGCACCACCATAGGCACCGGATACGATACCGATAAGAGTAATACCGATTTGGATGGTGGAGAGGAATTTTTCGGGTTCTTCCAGTTGTTTCAATACTCCTTTGGCTCTTTTGTTCCCTTTTCCGACAAGAGTTTCAAGGCGTGCTTTACTTGAGGAGACTAAGGCGATTTCATACATGGCAAAAATACCGTTCAGGATAAGTAAAAGTAGAATGATAATAAATTCCATAGTGGATTTTGAATAGTTTGTGAGGCAAAGATAATGATTTTTCAGTATTTATTGTTAATATTGCCATCCGTTAGAAAAAATAAACAATAAATAGATGAAAAAAAGAATTATTGCCTTGGGGCTTTTGTGGTGTCTGTCTGCCGTAATGTTGCAGGCGGCACGTGTAGACACGGTGTTGGTAAGAAGTGCAGCCATGAATAAGGATGTAAAAGTTGTGTATGTATTGCCTGATAAGGCTATCGGCAAGCAGGCTTGTCCGGTGGTTTATCTGTTGCACGGTTATGGCGGCAATGCGCGGAGCTGGGTGCAACTGAAGCCGGAATTGCCGCAGATGGCAGATGAGAAAGGGATCATATTTGTATGTCCGGACGGCAAGAACAGTTGGTATTGGGACAGTCCGGAGAATCCTGCCTACCGTTATGAGACTTTTGTCACCTCGGAATTGGTGAAGTATACAGACGGGAACTATGCTACCATTCCCGATAGCAAGGCGCGTGCCATCAGTGGATTGAGTATGGGCGGCCACGGTGCTTTGTGGAGTGCTATCCGTCATAAGGATGTGTTCGGTGCGGCGGGCAGTATGAGTGGAGGAGTGGATATACGGCCGTTCCCCCAGAATTGGGAAATGAACAAGCAGTTGGGAGAGTTTGCTGCCAACAAGGCATCTTGGGATGCGCATACGGTGGTCAACCAGCTGGATAAGATTGTAAATGGAGACTTGGCGCTAATCATCGACTGCGGTGAGGCCGATTTCTTTCTTGAAGTGAACAAGGACTTGCACAACCGGCTGCTGGCAAGGAAGATAGACCATGACTTCATCACCCGTCCCGGTGGACATACCGGAACGTATTGGAACAACTCCATAGACTATCACGTCCTTTTCTTCGACAAGTTCTTTAAGAAGTAAGTAACTTATTATTCGATGGTATAGTTCACGGTGCGTGTGTAGTCCTGCTCGTAGCCGTTCCTTATATGCCTGACGACTGCATGGCAGGAAGTGACGATACCCCGGTTATCTAACGTATAAGTATAGGTGGTGGTCTCTTCACTTTCTCCGTTGCTGTCCGGGATGAGTTGGGTAATCAGATAGTTTGCAGGTTCTCCCAATATCTTCCCGTATATGGCAACCGCATGCATGGAAAGCGGATACATGTCCGTAATGAATAGGCTTGGTATTTCGGAGATATTTGCAATTTCATTGCCTGATGGTGTGGTAGCCGTACTGTTGTGCTCAAAAGTGTCAACCTTTTGCTGTATGCGCAATGCCCGGAAGTTGCTGTAGTCTATTGTAATGAATGAGTATTCTTTTCCGTCGTCCAGCTTTTCTGTGATGTTTTCCAGATAGTATTTGTCTTCGGTGTTGATGAGGTAGGAGAAGGTGTAAGTACGGGTATTTCCTGCCATATCCTGACTGGTACAAGTGGTGGCATAACCTTTGTCATTCAGCGTGTAGGTTGATACTGTACCTGCTTCGTCGGTTATCACGGCTTGATGGTCCTTGTATTCGACAGTAGTGGTATTCTCTATCTCGAAGAGTTCGTCTCCTGCCGTAAAGCTCTGTTTGCCGGTGTAGCCGGTCAGCCTGCCTGCACTGTTGTAAAGATAGGTATGGGTGGCAGTAACCGGTTGCGCATCGCTCTCTATCACTTCTTTGAGTTCGATTTTGGAGAAAGGAGTGGTGGGGTAGGTTGACGGCTCCGGTTCTGGCGTATCATTGCCATTGTTATCATCGCTGCAAGCTGCCAGTCCGCCGAGCAACAGCAGGCTGAACATGATTCCCGAAAATCGGGTGATGATTGTAACTCTTCTGTTTAGTTTCATCCTATTGGTCTTTTTATTTGATGCGTACGGCATGGCTTGCCCGGCGTTCAATGGAGTTTGCGAGAGTGGTCACTCTTAAAGAACGGGTATCTTCTTGTGCGGGCGGTTGTATGCTTCCGTCGATGGCGCCGAGTGCAGTGCTCAATAAGGCTTCGTTGGTATCTCCAAAGGGCAGGAAACGTGACATGTCGCTCATCTCATTCACTACATATCCCGAGTAGGCCGGTTGGAATCCGGATTCATAATCAGATTTCCCTTCCGAATTGCGTATCTTGCAGACGATGGGATTCATCGTTATCATCAGTTCGGGGCTGGAGAAATTCCTGGAACCTACATTCTTGCCTACGGTAGTACCGCCGATGATGACAACATCCATATACGGGTCGAGGCAGTTAATCACCATTTCGGAGGCGGAGGCAGTCTGGCTGCTGGTAAGTACGTAGAGAGTATTCAGGTTTAGGTTTGCTCCGTTTCCGATGAGTCCGGAGTTCAGGGTGAACGGTACTATCTTCGGATTGAAGCGGTTGTTGAATTCCAGGTACCCCAACTCTTGTCCCAAGGCGGAGGAAGGTGCGAGCATGGTACACAGCAATTCTGCGCAACTCAGTAATCCACCGTTGTTGTAGCGCAAGTCAAGGATGAATTCGTTGACTTGCTGTGATGCGAAATATTGGAATGCGCTGCGCAGGTCGTTGTCATATTCATTACTGTTGTCCGTGGGGCCGGAACTGAAGTGGTTGTAGACCAGATAACCTATTTTCTTGCTGCCTGATGTATATACATTCTTATAGTGCACCGGGTTGTCGTTGACGGGACGCGCCGATGCTATCTGTCTGGGTTTGTCGTAAGCAACGATGACATTTTTCTCCACGTCGTAATAACCTACTGTAAGTTCCATGGCACTACTTCCATACAGTTTCTTATAATTCTGTTCAGTAATAAAGTTCCCGTCCATCTTCATAATCCAGTCACCCCGTTTCAGCCCGATTTCCGAGGCCGGGCTTCCGTCGGCAACGTAAAGAATCTGTGCAACAATGGCATTCTCTTCTCCTTCTACTTCTATCTGGTTGGTAGTGAACTGGAATCCGTAGCTGTAATCCGTATAGGGGATGCTGCGGGTAGTGGTGATGCTGACCAGACTGTCGATGGTGGAGAATTTGTCTTCTTCGGATTTGAGCGAGGCAAAGAAAGTGAAAGGGGCTTGAAAATAGTTCAGGTCGTTGGTATGGGGGATAGCGTCTACCCAATAGTACCACACACGCATGGTATCGTCAATCCAGCGGTCTGTCTGGGTCTGTCCGGCATACTCTTTCCAGCGGTCCACCCCGCAGGAAGTCAGATAAATGGGAAGAATCAGGGTTCCCAATATGAGTATCAGTATATTTCTTGCTTTCATGGGGGCAAAGATAGTGCAAATTGAGTGCAGAACTTTCATGCTTGCATGAAAAAGTTTTGCCGAAATGCAGTCTATCTTATCTAAAGATAGAAAATAGCTTGCTTATCTACCACAATTGTGGTATAAAATTCCCTAATCTGTGTCATTGTCTGCCCCGGCTTATCGCTCTATCTTTGCAACATCCGAATGAGAAACGGTTTATTCACCTAAAATACAAACGACAATGGAAACAAAGAAATTGCACTTTGAGACTCTACAACTTCACGTTGGACAAGAACAACCCGACCCAGCAACTGATGCCCGCGCCGTACCTATCTATCAGACAACTTCGTATGTATTCCGTAATTCGGCCCATGCGGCAGCCCGCTTTGGCTTGCAGGACCCGGGGAATATTTACGGGCGGTTGACGAATTCCACCCAGGATGTGTTCGAGAAACGTGTGGCGGCTCTGGAAGGCGGTGTTGCCGGATTGGCCGTAGCCTCGGGTGCGGCAGCCATCACTTATGCCTTTGAGAATATCACCCGTGCAGGCGACCATATCGTGGCAGCTAAGACCATCTACGGTGGAACGTATAATCTGCTGGCCCACACATTGCCTGCCTACGGGGTTACCACTACTTTTGTGGACCCGGGCAATCTGGACAATTTCGAGAAAGCGATTCAGGAGAATACCAAGGCAGTATTCATTGAAACGCTGGGAAATCCGAATTGCAACATCATTGACATTGATGCCGTTGCTGAAATAGCACACCGTCACCGGATTCCTCTGATTATAGATAACACCTTCGGTACTCCTTACTTGATTCGTCCCATAGAGCATGGGGCAGATATTGTAGTCCATTCGGCAACGAAGTTCATCGGAGGGCATGGTACGTCCTTGGGTGGTGTTATTGTAGATAGCGGCAAGTTCGACTGGGTGGCCTCGGGGAAGTTTCCCCAACTGACGGAACCGGACCCGAGTTATCATGGAGTACGTTTCGTCGACGCTGCCGGTCCTGCTGCCTATGCCATCCGTATCCGTGCCGTATTGTTGCGTGATACCGGTGCCACAATCAGTCCTTTCAATGCTTTCATTCTGTTGCAAGGATTGGAGACGTTGTCGCTTCGCGTGGAACGTCATGTGGAGAATGCCTTGAAAGTGGTTGAATTCTTGAAGAAGCATCCCAAAGTGGTTGCCGTGAACCACCCGTCCCTGCCCGAACATCCTGACCACGCGCTTTACGGGAAATACTTTCCGAATGGAGGCGGTTCTATCTTTACGTTTGAGGTGCGGGGCGGTATGAAGGAAGCGCAGACGTTTATTGACAGTTTACAGATATTCTCGTTGCTTGCCAATGTGGCTGATGTGAAATCCCTGGTTATCCATCCTGCCACCACTACCCATTCCCAATTGAGTGCACGGGAATTGGAAGAACAAGGCATCAAACCGGGCACGGTCCGCCTCTCCATCGGGACAGAACATATCGATGATTTGCTGGACGACTTGTCCCAGGCATTTGACAGAATTTAAAAGAATAACAGTATACGATAGAATGAATATTGCTGTATTATTGTCGGGAGGTGTAGACAGCTCCGTGGTGGTACATCTCCTTTGCGAACAAGGTTACCGTCCTTCTCTATTTTATATCAAAATAGGGAGGGACGATGCCGATTATATGGACTGCTCTGCGGAAGAGGATATGGAGATGGCTTCTGCCATTGCCCGGCGTTATGGATTATCGTTGGAAGTAGTGGACCTGCACCGGGAGTATTGGGACCAGGTGGCGGCTTATGCCATTGATAAAATAAGACGTGGCTTGACTCCCAATCCGGATGTGATGTGCAACAAGCTGATAAAGTTCGGGTGCTTTGAGCAACGTGTGGGGAAGGATTTCGATATCACGGCAACCGGGCACTACGCCACTACGGTGTTGAGGGATGGAAAGACATGGCTCGGTACCGCTGCCGATTCCGTGAAAGACCAGACCGACTTTCTGGCACAGATAGATTATCTGCAAGTTTCCAAACTGATGTTTCCATTGGGCAGACTGATGAAGAATGAGGTTCGTGACATAGCCCTGCGTGCCGGATTGCCCAGCGCCAGACGTCGTGACAGTCAGGGCATCTGCTTTCTGGGAAAGATTGATTATAATGATTTTGTGCGCCGTTTCCTTGGCGAAAGGGAAGGGGATATTGTGGAGTTGGAAACGGGTAGAAAGTTGGGCAAGCATCGGGGCTATTGGTTTCATACCATCGGCCAGCGTAAAGGATTGGGGTTGGGTGGAGGACCGTGGTTTGTTGTCCGCAAGGATGTGGAGGAGAATGTGATTTACGTGTCCCGCGGATGTGATACGGCATTGCAATACGGCTATGAATTCCGTATGTACGATTTTCATTTCATTACGGATAATCCCTGGAAGGGAGCGCAGGAAGAGGTGGAGGTGACTTTCAAGATACGCCATACGCCGGAGTTTGTCAAAGGCAGGTTGCAAAAGGAGGCGGAGGGTTACCGCATTGTTTCGGAAGAAAAGCTGCAAGGCATTGCTCCGGGCCAGTTCGGAGTGGTGTATGATGCTGATGCCCGGCTGTGTGTCGGGAGCGGGGAGATTTATATATAATATTCCACCAAGTCTACGATGCCTGCCTTCATGGCATATTTGGTGGCTTCGTGCGCATTGTTTACACCCAGTTTCCGGAAGATATTCTTCCGGTGGCTGTTTACCGTATGGAAGCTGAGGTTTCGTTCGGCGGCTATTTCTTTGGTTGTTTTCCCCAGGGCTATCTCTTTTAGGATGCTCCGTTCGGCAGTAGTCAGTAAATCATCTTTGATGGTAGGATGAGTGGGGGAGGAGGAACCGTTGCCTGCGAGCAGCAGGTTACTGACGTGATTACAGATGAATCGCTCCTTGCGTGAGGCGCATTGTAGTGCGGTCAGTATCTCTTCTTTGGAATTATCCTTCAGCGCTACGCCGAATGCCATGCTGCTGAACAATACCTGGCGCAGGAACGGTAGGCTCAATTCGTCGGAAAAGAGTAGCCAATCGGCTTCCTTGAAGCGTTCGTGAAGTACCATTAGCTCTTCGGCTCCCGAAAAATCAAAAAGGGTATAGTCCAGAATGACAACGGCGGTGGGATGCAGGCGTAGTTGCTGTATCAGTTCTGCCTTGTTGTCGGCTTCCAGCAGCAGGGAGGTGTCTTTCTGTCTGCCCAATAGGAACATCATGCCTGCTTTGGTGATATCTTGATTGTCTGCAATGATAAATTCTCTCATGACATTGGTATATAAAAAACTCCGCTACAAATGTACACTTTTTAGTGTGATTTGTGGCGGAGTGGGAATATATATATTTATATAAGGGTTTTACCAGGAACGTCCCTTGAATATGTTGGATTGTTCCAGCGGAACCAGGTTCCCGCTCAAAGTCATGGTGTTGGAGTTGAAGTTCGGGCTGATGGTTACGGTTGCGTTGTTCCCGCCATCGGTCAGCGTAAGGAATATCTGGGCGGAAATGCCGATACCCTGGATGCTGAAGTTACAATTCACGTTGCCCCGTTTGTCGGTAGTCATTTGGATGTCCGATACGGTTCCGTCTACTGTTACACCGCCAATGCCGTTAGGACCTGGGTATACGGTGTTGAAGGCTACCTGCACGGTGCCACGTCCTTGGTTGACCAATACGAAGTTGGTGTTGGAGTTTACAAATGCGGTCTGTCCGTTGCGGAACATCACTTGGTCTGCCTCCATTACGAACTGGTGAGCTTTCAAGGCCGCCATTGCGTCATCGTACGAAATGGCATCCTGTGCTTGTTCTTCAGCTTTCAGGCGTGCACGTTCTGCGTCTCTTTGGGCTTTACGGTCTGCGCGCTTTTCAGCTCTACTCTCTTGTGCATACATGGTCGTTGTTGCCATGCTTACCAATACTACTGCTGCTAATGCAATAAACTTTTTCATAATCGAATCTTTTTTTGTTTAGGTTTAAATAAATTGTTCGTTATAAGTTTATTGCAAGAACAATGCCTATCCAGGATTGTTCACCGGTTTTTTAATTATTTTATATCCGATAGCAGCAATAAAGATACTCATTACCGGACTGATAAGGTTGAAGAAGCAATAGGGAAGGTAGGTCAGTGTGGGTACACTCAAAATGGTGGCTTGCGTCATGCCGCAGGTGTTCCATGGGATAAGCGGGGAGGTGACGGTAACGGCATCTTCCGTGGTACGGCTAAGTAGCCGGCTTTCGTAGCCTTTCTTTGCGTAAACGTTGCTGAACATGTTTCCGGTGAGGATAATGCTGATGTACTGGTCTGCCGTGGCAAGGTTCAGGAACAATCCGGAACATACGGTGGATGCTACCATGCTGGCTGTATTCTTCATGAAGCGGACGAATAGGGAAGTGATGCTTCCTAGCATGCCGCTTGCCGTCATGGCTCCACCGAAACACATGGCGCAGATGATGAGCCAGATGGTATTCATCATTCCTGCCATACCTCGTGTGGCAATCAGTTCTGTCAACATGTCACTGTCAGTTTGTAGACTGGTACTGCCATAGAATGTCATCATTATCCCTTTGAACATATTCCCACCTTCCGCTATCTCATTCAGTAGTCCCGGTTGGAAGATGAAGGCGAATATCCCTGCCAGCAGAGTGGAGAGAAAGAGTGTGATGACGGAAGGCACTCTCCGGGCAATCAGTATTCCCGTAATCACGGGAACAGCCAGTAACCAGGGAGTAATGTTGAATTTGGCGTCCAATGCTGCCGTAAATTCCGCGATCTGTTGTGTATTGTTCGTTTCGTGTGTGAGTCCCATTACTGTAAAGATGACAAGGGTGATGAGGAGAGAGGGGACGGTGGTGATCATCATATAGCGGATATGGCTGAATAACGGTGTTTCCGTTACGGATGAGGCAAGGACTGTGGTATCCGATAACGGTGAAATTTTGTCTCCGAAATAGGCTCCCGAAATGATGGCACCGGCTATCCAGCCTTCTTCAAAACCTTGTGCCTTGCCTATGCCTAAAAGGGCGATGCCGATGGTGGCGATAGTAGTCCATGAACTTCCCGTCATCACTGATACCAATGCACAGATGATGCAGGTGGAAGCAAGGAAGAAATCCGGATGGATAATCTGCATACCATAATATATAAGGGTAGGCACCACCCCGCTTATCATCCATGTGCTGCTCAAAGCACCGATAATTAATAGAATAATGATAGCTGTGGCAACACCTGAAATGTTGTTGGTGATGGCAAGCTCATAATCTTTCCAAGGGATATGGTAGAAAGCCATGCCGATAAAGACACACATACCAGTGGTAGCAAGTAGGGAAATCTGGCTTCCTCCACTCAAGGCGTCACTTCCGAAAGTATGGATGGTGGCGAACAGCATTTCTACGAGAAAAGCGATGGGAAATAGAGAAACGAGTGGAGAGGGTATTTTCTTTGCTGAATTCATTGGATCGTTTTTACTATGCTTGGTTGACGAATCTATTATCACTCTGCCGTTTACAGTTTGATGTGGCAAAGGTATAACAATTCTGTTTAATATCTTTCTTATCCTCTGTATTACAAATGAAAATTATCAAATCTTTGCGTTTGCTTGAAAAAATGATAGTATTTTTGACTTTCAATTGATATATTTGACTTCAAATTGTATATTTATGAATAAAAAACTGTAACAGACAGGAAAGTGTTGACTTTTGGTGAAGTGATGTTTCGTCTGATTACTTCAGGATTTCGCCGTTTCTCCCAGTTCAATGAGTTATTGCAACCTATGATGGCAGGTAGGCTAATGTTGCTATGTCGTTGGCACATTTCAGCATCCCTATGGAATTTGTCACCTGTCTGCCGGACAATGCCATAGCGCATGCTTGTATTGCTTCTTTCCGTGCTTGCGGTTTGGATATGGAGGAGATTGTCTTTGGCAGCAAGCGTCTGGGATTATATTATTGGGAGAGCGATGTTGCTTTCCGAAATTCTAATGTGGTGTATGTTGCAGGAAAATCTTTCAGGAATTGTGTAATTTCATCACTTTCATCTAACTCTGTTACGCCACCTTCGTTGCAATGACATTCAAGCGTAAAAGTTCCAGTTCACCATAATGATCTGTTGTAAACTGTATAAAAACTTCTGGGCTGTTAATGTCGTATAGTTTATCTGCATCTACGAACTTTACTTGCGTGTAATAAGCTACATCTCGTAGCTCTTCCGGGAGATTCGGTTGTTCTTTGTAGATACAGTTTCCTGTATCTCGTTAGTGATGTGGTAATACGTGCAATATGGCCTGATGGTCATAGTCTTTAGGTGAGATGCGGAATGCACCTTCACCGAATTCTCCAAAACCTTTATAATCTTTTACCTCAATCTTGAACCTCGGTGTTATCAGATTGAGTTCCCTATCACTATATCTTTCCGCATTTTACTTTTTTTTGTAACTTTGCCATAAAATAATCGAATATGAGTATGACTTTAACAACTGAGAAAAAAGAAAAAGCAATATTATTCCTCTGGCAACATCTCCTGCTTCTGATTTCATTGTATCTGATGACATTGGGAGTCGTTCTATGTGTAAAATCCTCTTTGGGCAGCAGCGTAATCTCCTCACTGCCGTTCGTTTTTTCGCTGGCGGGATTGATAAGTCGTGTCCCTGAGTGGACAATTGGCGGATACACGATTGCGATGAACTTTATCTTGGTATTTTGCCAAATACTCATACTGCGCCGCAATTTCGACTTCATGCAGCTCTTCCAGCTTGTCATCGGATTCGTATTCGGATGGCTTATAGATATTAACATGGCATTGACAGCCGGTTTGGAATGCACGACTTGGTCTTCGCAAATATTCGCCCAATTCGCTGGATGTACCATCATGGGCATCGGCATCGCCTTCGAGGTGCGGTGCGGCTCGGTAACCATGCCGGGCGAGGGCATTTCCATTACCGTCAGTCAGGTAACGAAGCGTCCTTTCGCCAAAGTAAAGATATGGGTGGATACGACCCTCGTACTGCTCGCCGTTGCTGGGTGTTATCTCTTTTTCGGGAGCTGGCAGTGGAATGTTATCGGTATCGGAACGCTTTTCGCCATGATTTATGTCGGACTGGTAGTGAAATTTATCGCTCCGCATTTGGGTTGGTTCGACCGCCTTCTAACCTATCGCCCAGGCTTCCGGCGTTACCTGTTCGGATTGGCTCGATTACTATATCGTCGCGGTGAAGTGAAAGAATAAAAACGAGGGTGTCAAAATGTGGCACCCTCGTTTTTGTTGTATCCCTGTTGAAGGCTGAAATCAAATATCCGCTTCTACAAGGAATATTTTGATTTTTGGAACAGCATCAACGGTTAATGTTGTTTGATTAGGCTATTTCAATTTTGAAATTAGCCAGTCAGTGACAAGCTTCACCGCATAATCAGAAGCAACGGTATATTATGGTCTTTATCTGTTTGTTGTCATACTCTTCGCTTGCAATTGAAGTGACGCCCCGCCTTGTGAATGTCCAACAAGATATATGTTTTCAGTTATCGTTAATGCCTTGACATAGGAAATTATACTTATGAGGTCTTCATTCTCATTGAGTACTGTCATATTCTGAAACTCGCCTTCACTCTTGCCGCAATCGTTGAAATCATAATGCAAGACGCCTATGCCATTCTCGTTGAGAATACAGATTATCGGTTCCCAGAGATGAAAGCCATTGTCACAGATGGTATGTTATTCGACTTTGAAAAAGAAGTGCGAATGCCAAATGCAATCACGCTTCTTTTGAGAATAAAATCCTGTGCAAAACAGAACTTTTACTTGGCAGGCAGCACCTCACCCTTCTCGTTGAAGAGCACGTCCGAAGTCTTCCCTTCGGCATCGGCAAGTGTCACCTTGTAGGTCTTGACACCCTCCTCGTTCTTCACATAGGCGGCCTTGATGGTCTGTCCCTCGTAGCTCTTGGCTACGGCATCCTTGACAGCCTGCGGAAGCTGGTCGGTTTCGATAGCCTCGAATTCATTTTCGGCGGTTACCGAAATCTGAGCCTTCGGTGCGATTACAGTGTTGGCATACGCGGCATTGAAGCCGAGGGCTGCGAAAAGAGCAGCAGCGATAAATACTTTTTTCATTTTCGTAATGTGTTTAATTAAACTTAAAATCTCCTTTTTTCAAGGTTGCTGATACAAATTTATCGACATCCCGAGCACAATCCAAGCAAGTGATTATGAACGGCATTTTTCCGATGACGGATGTTTCCAGGGTTCTATTTCGTCCCGCCTCCGAGGGCATGGTAAAGCGTGATGACGCCCTGTATCTCGTCATAGCGGTCTTCCGATTCCGCCAGTTCGGCCTGCAAAAGTTTCTGCTGGGCGGTGAGCACTTCCAAATAGTGGGTTCGCCCGTACTTCATCAGCAACTTGGTAAGCCATACGGCGGCTTTCAGATTCAGAATCCGCTTGCGGTCTATACCCAGCCGCTTGCGAGCCGTCTGCCAGAGGATAAGTGCATTGTTCACCTCGTTGCCGGCATCGAGCAGGTTCTGCCGGAATTGCAGCAATGCCTCCTGCTGCTGTGCGCGGGCTATTTTCAGCCAGGCAACGTTCTCGCCTTTATGGAAAAGGGGCTGCACCAGCGAACCGACCGCATTGAAAAGCCACGTTCCCGGATTTGGATATGGTCCCCGCATTATTGGTCCATCCGATGGTGCCAGAAAGCGTGATACGCGGATAAAAAGCCGAACGGGCTTCGCCGGTGGCATAGAACGACTGCATCAGGGCAAACTCCGCCTCCCGCACATCCGGACGGTTGCTGACCAGCGACAGAGGAAGCCCGGCGGACAAGCTGTCGGGAAAGTGCCGGTCGGCAAGCATGCCGCGTTCCAGTTTTACAGGCGTAATCCCCAACAATGCACAGACCGTATTTTCCAGCTCTCCGATGCGCTTTTCCAACGTGAGGACGGAACCTTCCACCTCCAACTTGTTGGCACGTGCCTGCAACACGGCTGCTTCCGTAGTTTTCCCTGCCCGTTTGAGCGCGGAAAGCGTGCGGATATTCTCCTGCCATGTCGTCAGCGTGCGGCGGCTGATCTGCAACTGCTCGTCGAGCATCAGCAGCGTATAGTAACTGTCGGCAACGGTGGCGACCAGACGTGTCTGCATCGCCTGCTCGTATGCCCGGCTTTGCCCGAGAGCCGCCTTGGCTCCGGCTTTCGCATTGCGCTGCCGGCCGAAGATGTCCAATTCCCACTCTGCCGAAGGGCCGACCGAATAGGTTCGTTGCGCAGGACGTCCGTCGGAATGACTTGCTTGTCCCTGCCCGCCGAGAGAGACGGACGGAAGGAATGCCAGACGGGAGGATTGCAGGACGGCTTCCGCCTCTTCCGTCCGCAGGCGGGCCACACGCAGGTCGGTGTTATGCTTCATGCCGCATTCTATCCACCGTTGAAGCAGAGAATCGGTAAAAAGCTCTCGCCACGAAAGATTGGCGAACGATGCGCTATCCGTCTGTTGCGTCTCTTGTCGGATACTGGTGTACAGACTGTCGGCGAACGACAAGTCGGGCCGTTCGTAGCGCGTATAGATTCCGCAACCGTTCATGAACGGCAGCAGAAAAAGCAAAAGGAATATATAATGAACTGTTTTCTTCATGATTATTTCTGTTTTAGGGTACGCCGGGGCATGACGGCCTCCTCCATACGTTGGAACACGATGAACAGCACCGGAACGATGAACAGCAATGCCACCGTGCCGATAAGCATTCCGCCTACCGTACCCACGCCGATGGATATGTTGCCGTTGGCTCCCACGCCGCTGGCGAACATCATCGGCAACATACCGAAAACCATCGTCAGCGAAGTCATCAGGATAGGCCGCAGACGGGCTTTTGCCGCAGACATGGCGGCAGCGGCGATACTCATTCCCATTTTACGGTGCTTGGTGGCATATTCGGTCAGCAGGATAGCGGTCTTGGCCAACAGACCGATGAGCATCAACAACCCCACTTGCATATAGATGTTGTTCTCCAGAGAGAACATGCGGGCAAAGAGAAAACTTCCCGCCAGCCCGAAAGGTACGGAGAGCAATATGACTACCGGCATGAAAAGGCTCTCGTAAAGAGCACAAAAAATCAGATAGATGAAAACGAAGCAGATGACGAAGATGATTACCGTCGAACTGCCCGAACCGGCCTCCTCGCGCGACATGCCGCCGAACTCGTAACCGTAGCCCGCAGGCAATACCTCGGCAGCCACCTCCCGCACAGCCTGAATGGCTTCGCCCGAACTGTAACCGCCCGCCGCCGAACCGTTGATGGCAATGGCGGAGAAGAGATTGAAACGCGCCAGCGACTGCGCCCCGTACACTTTCGTCAGGGTCAGATATTGTCCGACGGGACTCATGCCGCCCTTGTCATTGCGTACGAACATATTATTCAACGCTTTGGTGTCGAGGCGGAACTCCGGAGATGCCTGTACCATGAC
The DNA here is from genome assembly GCF_013373675.1 of Bacteroides sp. L10-4. Lineage (NCBI taxonomy): Bacteria > Pseudomonadati > Bacteroidota > Bacteroidia > Bacteroidales > Bacteroidaceae > Bacteroides > Bacteroides sp. L10-4. The sequence goes on along the minus strand of NZ_JABXJH010000002.1, from coordinate 69,118 downwards.
ACGATACAATTTGGAGAACCTGTTCATGTTCGAGGCATAGATACCTCCGACATACCCGGACAACACATCCAGCACATTGGCAGGCGACACACCTGCCTGTTTACACCGTGCGGCATCGACCTCCAACAGATATTGGGGATATTTCGTATCGAATGCGGTGGTAGCCTTGGCTATCTCCGGCCGCTCGTTCAGCCCCTCTATCAACCGATTGGCCACTTTCTGCAAATCCTCGATGCTGCCTCCCTTCTGGTCCTGCAAATGAATCTCGAAACCGTTGCTCGCACCATAGCCGGGAATCATGGCTTGGGTGAAGACGATGACTTTCGCGGCTGTGATGTCCGCCGTGCGGCGGTATATCTCGTCGATGACGGATTGGATGTCATCTCCCTTTTCCGTGCGCTCGTCCCAGGGATGCAGACGGATAGTAAACATACCGCTCGACGAACCCATACCGCTTAACATGCCCATACCTGTGGTCTTTGCACATACCTTGATTTGCGGAATGTCGCCGATTTTACGGTCTATTTCCTCCATGATTCTGGCGGTCTGCTGCAAATTGGTGCCGGGAGGCGTCTGAACGTCAATATTGATCGTACCCATATCCTCGTTCGGGACCAGTCCGGTTTTCGTCGTCTGCATCAGATATACCAGCCCGCCGCACGCCAGCAGTAATGACAGTCCGGCCAGCCATTTGCGGCGGAACAGAAAGAGCACTCCGCTCTTGTAGCGCACGAGCATTCGGTTGAAAGCCGCATTGAAAGCCAGATGGGAACGGGTAGAGAAACCGGGCCGTTCTCCTGCGGTAACCTCCGTGTGGGGCGTCATGAGCAGGGCGCAAAGAGCCGGACTGAGCGTAAGTGCATTGAGCAGCGAAATGCCGACGGCAACGGCCATCGTCAGTCCGAACTGCATATAGAACGTGCCTGTCGTACCGCCCATGAAACTGACGGGAATAAACACCGCCATGAAAACGAACGTGGAGGTCAGCAGTGCGGACGATATGCCGTCCATCGCCCGGATTGTGGCTTCGTAAGGCGAACGGTACCCCTCGTCGAACTTGGCCTGCACCGCTTCGACCACCACGATGGCATCGTCCACCACCGTGTCGATGACCAGTACGAGAGCGAAGAGCGTAATCATGTTCAAGCTGAATCCCGCCACGTACAGGAAGGCGAAGGTGCCTATCAGCGAAACGATGATTGAGACGGTCGGTATAAGCGTGGAACGTATGTTCTGGAGGAACACATAGACTACGAGCACCACCAGCAGGACGGCTTCAATCAGGGTCTTGACCACATTCCGGATGGAGGCGTCCAGAAAATCCTTTGTACTCATCAGGTCGGCGATTGCCATCCCCTTGGGAAGATTCTCGGATATTTCCGCCACCACCTTGTCAATCTCTTCGATAATCTCGTTGGCATTCGAGCCGGATGTCTGGGAAATCATGCAGGTAGTGCCCGGATGCCCGTTCATGGAACCGATGTACTCGTAGGTTTTCGAGCCCAGTTCGACCCGCGCCACGTCTTTCAGGCGCAGGACGGTTCCGTTTTCCTGCGCGCTGACCACCAGATTCTCGTAGTCGGTCTCCTTGTCGTAACGTCCGCGGTATTTCAGCACATAACGGAACGTATGTTCCGATTCGGCACCCAGCGTTCCGGTCGGCGATTCCAGATTCTGCTCGTCGAGCACCTTGCGTATGTCCGACGGAACAAGACCGTATTGCGCCATCTTGCCCGGATCGAGCCATATCCGCAAGGAGTAGTCCGCACCCTTGACGTCCACCTCGCCGACACCCGCAATACGGGCGAAACGGGGCTCGACGTTTATCTTCAGATAGTTGCACAGGAACTTTTCGTCGAACGAATCGTCGGGACTGTAGAGAGCCAGCGTCTTGATGCGGCTCGTCTGGCGTTTACGCACGGTCAGGCCGCTCTTGGTCACTTCGGCGGGCAGTTGCCCTTGTGCCGAAGCCAACCGGTTCTGCACATTGACCATTGCCATGTCGCCGTCCGTTCCCTGCCGGAAATAAATCTGGATCGTGGCGGAACCCGTGTTCGTGGCGGACGACACCATGTACATCATGTTCTCCACACCGTTGATGGCCTCTTCGAGCGGCACCACCACGCTTTTCTGCACCGTCTCGGCATTCGCACCGGGATAGGTAGCCGACACAAGCACAGTGGGAGGCGCGATTTCCGGGAACTGTTCCACCGGCAACTGGACGAGGCATATGATGCCCAACAGCGTAATGAAGACCGAAATGACACCGGCCAGTATCGGTCGGTCGATAAACGTTTGTATCTTCATAAGTTATTCTCCCCGTGTGTTTTTAGGTTCGACAACAGCACCTTCGCGCACCAGTCCGGCACCTTCGGCGATAATGACGTCGCCCGCCTTCAGCCCCGATTCCACGATATATTCTTTTCCGTCGTTCTGCGGGAAAACTTCGATACGGGTAGAGACGGCCCTGCCGTCCACCACCTTATAGACGAAGATGCGGTCCTGCAATTCATACGTGGCAGCCTGCGGAATGACGATGCAGTTTTCGCGCACGGAAGGAATCAGCACCGTGCCGCTGCCACCGTTGCGCAGCAGCCTCTCCTTGTTCGGGAAGACGGCACGCAGGCTCACAGCTCCCGTACTCTCGTCGATGGTGCCGCTCACAGCGTCGATATGGCCTTTGCAGGAATACATCTGCCCGTTGCTCATTTTCAACTCCACTTCAGGCATCTCCTCGATGGCATGCTTCAGGGAGCCGTATCGCTGAATCATGTCCAACATCTGATTTTCGGCCATCGAAAAATGAGCATACACCTGGCTGTCGTCCGACACCGTGACTAACGGGTCGCCGGATGTGCTGCTGACCAATACGCCTACCCGGTAGGGAATCATGCTCGCCACACCATTCACGGGCGACTCCACCTCTGTGTACGACAGGTTGTTGTGGGCGCTCTTCTCTTCGGCCTCGGCCAATGCGAGCTTGGCTTCCGCTTCCATGACCTCGTTGCGGGCGGTCTGCAAGTCGAACTCCGAAACCACCTCTTCTTCCAAAAGCCCCTTGTTGCTCTCCAGACCAGCCGGGCGGTGGAGAGCACCGCTTCGGCACTTTTTACATTGGCGACGGCGATGTCGTGCGCAGCCTTGTAAGGCACTTGGTCGATGACGAACAATACGCTGTCCTTACGTACCGCATCGCCCTCCTTCATCCGGATGTCCGTAATCTGACCGCTTACCTGCGGGCGAATCTCCACGGTCTGATACCCCCGTATGGTAGCCGTATAACCACTGCGGAGCGTGCGGCTGCTCAACGTTACCGTATCCGTCCGGTAAGCCGCAGTTCCCTGCTGCCGCCCGTCGCGGCCTCCGTTGCAGGCGAAAAGGCACAGGGCACAAGCGGCAAAAATCATTTTTGTTTTATATCCGTTATTCATACCGAAAGTTTTTTTGGACACAATATTACGAAGAAATCGACGGGTCGGGAAAATAGCGTTGACGAACGGTGGAATTGCGGTGGTAAACGTCGGGGACAATTCTTGTACGCGACTTCCGGAATAAGTATCTTTGCAAATAAATTATTTATAATGAACGGAATATGAAAGAAAAAAATATAACCTTGTCCATCGACCTGATTTTTTGCGTCATTATCCTGCCGCTCATCATCACGATGGTTCCGGTGGAAAAATGGATAGAAAAATACACACTCTTCGCCGTAAGTCTCGTGGCTTATATGTACGTCCTTTACTTCGCCATACGCAAAGTCAATTTTCCGCAACTTTTCATGAATCGCCGGTACGGCAGGATGGCGGCATTCATTCTGCTGTTCCTGGGGACAACCTATCTGTTGTCACTGTTTCCCTATCCTGAAAGTGCAGCGGACAACTCGGCTCTGCATCCCCATCTGAAAGAGCACCTGCGCAGCCAGACGGTATGGTTCCTTTTTCTTGTCGTGAGCGGGTTCAGCCTTTCTGTCAGTCTGATTTTCGAGCTTTTCCGGCAAACGCTGGCCAAGAAGGAACTGGAAAGCCAGAAGAACAAGGCCGAGCTGGCACTCTACAAGGCACAGATCGACCCCCATTTTCTGTTCAACACGCTCAACACCCTTTACGGGCTTGTCATTCAGAAATCCGAAAAGGCCGAATCGGCGTTCGCCCAATTCGCCGACATGGTGCAGTACATGTACACCCATGCCAAAGACGACACGGTTGCTGTCCGCGACGAGATAGACTACATCGGTCACTACATCGATTTGCAATCCCTCCGTCTGAACCGCCACACGAAAGTCGTTTGGGAATGCGAAACGGACGACGATACGCTGCGCATACCCCCGATGCTGCTTGTCACCTTCGTGGAAAACGCTTTCAAGTACGGTGCGTCTTCGAGCAAAGACTGCACGATACGCATCCGTATGGAAATCGAAGAGGGCGCGCTCCGTTTCACGACGCAAAACGGCATCATGAAAAAGCGGCACGAAAAGGAGCCTGCCGTCGGCATCGAAAACTGCCGCGCACGGTTGGAACTGCTCTATCCCGGACGTTTCACGCTGACCGCCTGGGAAGAAAACTCCGAGTATGAACTGAATCTGACCATACGCCTCAAATGAAAAAGATAAATTGCATCGCCATAGACGACGAACCCATAGCACTGTCCGTCATATCCCAATTCTGCTTGCGGACGGGCGGTCTCGACCTGCTTACCTGCAGCGAACCGCAAGAAGGATTGCAAGCCGTCATCGACAGGCAACCTGACATCGTTTTCCTCGACATAGAGATGGACTGCCTGAACGGTCTCGACATCGCACGCAAACTGCCGGCATCGACCTGCTTCATCTTCACCACAGCCTACATTCGCTACGCCCTCGACGGATTCGACCTCGATGCCGCCGATTTCCTGCACAAACCGTTCTCCTACGAAAGGTTCAAGACAGCCGTGGAAAAAGCAGTGCGGCGGCTGGAATATATCCGTAATGAAAAAGAGTGCATCATCGTCAAGCAGGAATACAACAATGTAGTGATTCCTGTTTCCGACATACTCTACATCGAAGCAATGGAAAACTATTGCAAAATTTTCCGTCGCAAGGGATGCTACACGCTTTCGCGCATGAACCTCAAAGCGATAACGGAACTGTTGCCGCCCCGGAACTTCATCCGCATACATCGTTCGTTCATCGTCCAGCTCGACAGCATTCAGCATTTCAACAAACAGGAACTTCGGCTTACCACCGGGCAGACCTTACCCATCGGCAGGCAATATGCCGAAAAAGTGATTTCCCGGTTGCACTCTCCGGGGAACAACAATGCGCATCATGACAATGAGTAATCCAAAACCGAAATCGGGAAAATAATCGTAAGAATCAACAATAAACAAATATAAATCAGGGAAAATGGAAAATACAGTCAGATGTGGGAACAATGCTTCTTTGAACGGTATTGATGGAAACAAAAAGGTAAAAGGCATAAAACGGCATGTCATAGTGGATAAGAATGGCTTTCTTATTGCCGTTATGGTCACCATAGCTAATGTGCATGACAGTAAAGCCGCTTATTTGCTGATGAGGGTTCTTAAGGAGATGTGCTCCAGTGTAAGAAACATTCTTGCCGATGGAGGTTACCGAGGAGAACTTGTCGATAACATAAGAAAGAAATTCGGATATGTCATTCAGGTTGTTATCAGTGCGTACAAGGAACAGGGATTCAGACCCATTCAAAAGAGATGGATTGTGGAAAGAACATTCTCATGGATGGATTACAATAGAAGGCTCTGCCGAAACTATGAACTAACATTCGACTCGGCAGAGGAAATGGTCAAATTAGCCACTATAAGATTATTATTGAGGAAAATTTAAACAGGCTCTTATTTCGAACCACGTTTTTTAAGTGGACAGCTGCATAACCGTTGGCAGTAAAGAGGCTTCCCTAGGGCGAAATGCTGTCGGGCAGTGGGAGATTGATGTGCTCGGCTTTATAAAACGTACATTGGTTTGATGTGGTATCAGTTCCATAAAAGGCTACGTGTAACAGATGTTTGGGGGCGGCATCGTATGCGCCTACTACCCGTTGGATTAAATGGTCGCATTGGATAATAAGAAAATTGGGTGATTGCTGTGCCATCACCAGAAAGCATTCATAATACCATTCTCATAAAAGAGTAAATCGGTTTCATCAGATTTGGAATTTATTTGTTCAAGGTTATTGTATGGCGGCAAATGTATGAAAAAACGGATATACAAAAACTTCCACCTACGTTTATGAACGTAAATAGAAGCTTTTGTACAATATTTGTATGTAGTTGTTGTTAACTGTTCATACTCATCAAGAATTCGTCGTTGTCTTTGGTCTTCTCCAGACGGTCTTTTACGAAGTCCATGGCTTCTATCGGATTCATGTCGGCAAGGTATTTGCGGAGAATCCACATGCGGTCTAATGTCTGCTTGTCTTGCAGCAAATCGTCACGGCGGGTGCTGGAAGCAACGATGTTGACAGCTGGGAAGATACGCTTGTTGGACAAGTTGCGGTCGAGCTGCAATTCCATATTACCCGTACCCTTGAATTCTTCGAAGATAACTTCGTCCATCTTGGAGCCGGTGTCGATTAAGGCGGTAGCCAAGATAGTCAGCGAACCGCCGCCCTCGATGTTACGGGCAGCACCGAAGAAACGTTTGGGCTTATGTAATGCATTGGCGTCCACACCACCGGAAAGTACTTTGCCGGAAGCTGGGGATACGGTGTTATAGGCACGTGCCAGGCGGGTGATGGAGTCGAGGAAGATGACAACATCGTGTCCGCATTCCACCATGCGTTTTGCTTTTTCAAGGACGATGCCAGCAATTTTCACGTGACGTTCTGCCGGTTCGTCGAAAGTAGAGGCGATTACTTCCGCATTGACGGTACGTGCCATGTCGGTAACTTCCTCTGGGCGTTCGTCGATGAGCAGCATAATCATGTAGACTTCCGGATGATTGGCGGCAATGGCGTTGGCAATGTCTTTCATCAAGATGGTCTTACCGGTTTTGGGCTGTGCCACAATCAAGGCGCGCTGACCTTTGCCGATGGGGGCAAACAAGTCTACGACACGGGCAGACATGGAGTCGGAGTATCCGCCTTTGCAAAGTTTGAACTTCTCGTCCGGGAAGAGGGGCGTGAGGTGTTCGAACGGTACGCGGTCGCGTACGAAAGCCGGATCACGGCCGTTTATTTTGGATACTTTTACCAGCGGGAAGTATTTTTCGCCTTCTTTCGGGGGACGGATTACACCCTCTACCACATCACCGGTTTTTAGGCCGAACAATTTGATTTGTGATTGTGATACGTAAATATCGTCCGGTGAAGATAAGTAGTTGTAATCGGAAGAACGGAGGAAGCCGTAGCCATCCTGCATGATTTCCAGTACGCCGGTTCCAGTGAGGATATCATCGAATTCGTAAACCTTCTCGCGTTCTATTACGGGTTTGCGTTCCGGAGCAGCCGGATAGTTCTCTCCGTTGTTATAGGATTGTACCGGGCGCTGCTGCATGGGGCGCTGCTGGCTATAGCCACCGTTGCGGTTGTTATTGTATGGGTTGTTGTTGTCACGGGCGCGGAGGCGCGGGCGTTGTGGCTGTTGCGGTTCGGCTGGGGCAACGGCAGGTGTGGGGGGGGCGGGAGTTTCCGTTTTGGTCGCTTCGAATTTGCCGATAAGTTCGGATGGCAACTCTGTTTTTTCTGTAGGGAGGTCTTCAATAGGAATGAAGTCATTTGCCGCCTCGGTCAGAATGGGACTTTTGTCCGGTACGATATTCTTTTCAGCTTTGGCTTCCGCCTGGGGTTCTGCTTTCGGGTTGTTGGCTTCGAAGTTCAGTTCCGGTTCGGCGACTTTCGGGGTTTCCGTTGCCTTGGGAGCAGCGGTTTCTTCCTTTACCTTACGGGGACGTCCCGGTTTTCGTTTGGGGGCGGTGGCTTCTTTGGCAGGTGGCGGCGTTGCAGTATTTATGGCTGGTTCTTGGGGAGCTTCTACAGTTATGGGTTGTTCTTTCGTAGCCGGTGCTTCCTCTGTTTTGGCTTTGGTGAGGTCTCCGTTTTTATTGGCAGAGAATACTTTGTCGGCACTTTCCTTTTTTACGCTCTTTACGGTAACGCGTGAGCGTTTTTGTTTTTCCCCTTTGCGCTCTTCTTTCATCTTATCGGCGGCAACTTTCTTGGTGGCGCCTGCAATCGCTTGTTCGTCAAGTATCTTGTAAACAAGTTCTTCTTTTTTGAGTGAGTCTGTTTTTTTTATACCCAGTTCTAGGGCAATAGCTTGTAGTTCCGACAAATTTTTGTCGTTCAGTTGAATGATGTTATACATATATTATATGTGTGAATGGTTTTAAATTTACTTTTATTGAAAGGCATAAGTGCATAGTTGCATTTGTTGTAGGAAGCAACTCAGGCAAGTTTACCTTGTAATATTATGATTTATATGGGATATTTGTTATTGAACCGGAAATCTGATAAACAATTCTCGCCACAGCAAGAAGTCGCAGAATGTTTCAACGGCGCAAAGGTAATAAATATTTTTGGTTTCATAAACAAATCATCTTTTTTTAAATTTAAAACTTTATCTTTGCTTTCAAAACGAAGATAAGTTTTGTATTGATAATAACATGAAGGATTAGCTTATGAATATAGATGAAGTACAGTTGATAACTTTTTCACCTACTTGTACCTCTAAACAAGTGGGAGAGGCAATTGTTCACGGAACAGGAATTTCGTCTGTTTCCAAAGTGGACCTTACTTTGGAGGCAGCGGGTAAAAGAGAGGTTCCTTCCCATGTTTTGGCGGTCATCACGGTGCCCGTATATGGCGGTCATGTGGCTCCTTTTGCATTGGAGCGGATGAGGGAGCTTCATACTGATGGTGCGCCTGCTGTGGTGGTGGTTTACGGCAACCGGGCCTATGAGAAGGCTTTGGTGGAATTGGATGCTTTTGTTACAAACTTGGGTTTCAAGGTAATTGCAGGTGCTACGTTTGTAGGCGAGCACTCTTATAGCAGTGAGAAATACCCGGTAGCATCCGGACGTCCGGATGCGGATGACTTGGAGTATGCAAAGCTTTTTGGTGAAAAGATACGTGCTAAAATTGCAGCGGCCGAAGATGTGGAGAAACTGTATGGGGTGGATGTGGCCCATATCCAGCGTCCACGCCAGCCTTTTTTCCCGTTGCTCCGCTTTTTGCGCAGAGTCGTCAAGTTGCGTAAGAGTGGGGTTCTTATGCCTCGTACTCCGGAAGTGAATACGGAACGTTGCACACATTGTGGATATTGCGTGAAGTATTGTCCTGCAGGAGCGATTATAAAAGGAGAAGAGTGCAATACGGTTGCAGAGAAATGCATCAAGTGTTGTGCCTGTGTGAAAAGTTGTCCGCAGAAGGCGCGTGCGTATGACACGCCGTTTGCCGTGTTGCTTTCCGATTGCTTCAAGAAACAGAAGGAGGACAGAATCATTCTGTGACGGCTATCGGTCAGTGGTTGATATAACCAGCACTTTCCGGGTCTTTTCGTCTATCCTGAAACGGTTATCCGCTCGTTCTCCCACCAGCCAGATTATGTCATCTCCGCAGCAAAGCACCCATTGTCGTTCTTTGTGCAGAAGGGAGAACTTGCGGTCGGTCAGGTAGTCACTTACTTTCTTCCGACCTCTCATGCCGAAGGGCACAAATCTGTCTCCCTGCCTGTAAAGACGTAGCGAAAGGGGATGCTTGAGCTTGTCGGCATCAAAGCAGGCGGTTGCTCTGTCGCGTGGAATCATGAAATCCGGTGTATAGGGATATTCTTTTATTTCCAATAGAGGCTTTACGACTTTTTGTATGGGGTCTATCAACAATGAGTCGCGGTCTTTGATGACACGCCAGCTGGAGGTGGCAAAGGCTTTGCCGGATTGTCCGTCCAATGTTCGGTAGATGTCTCTTGTTTGTGCGGTGTTGAACCCAAGTGGATGCAGAATCTCAAATAATACCGTTTCCGGTGCCGCTTCTTGCATCAGAGCGTCGATGTTGATGCCTTCTGGTATCCTGACCCGTAGTTTTGCTTCTTCTATACTTGTATTATATATAGAGGCCGCATCGTCCAAATGCTCTGCTGTTTTGAGGATGCTTTCCTTAATAGAGGGGTTTATCTCTTGCATCATGGGAAGCAGGTTCAAGCGTATTTTGTTGCGGGTGTATTCATCCAGCAGATTGGTGCTGTCCGTCACGTAGGCTTGCCCGATACTTTCCAGATAACTGACGATTTCCTTTCTGTCTAGGCAGAGCAAAGGACGGACTATATGTCCGTTTCGGGGGCGTATGCCCCGCAATCCGTTTATGCCGGTGCCACGAATCAGATTGAGCAGCAATGTCTCCACGCTGTCATCTTGATGGTGGGCGACGGCAGTGACGGCCGCACTGCATGCTTTCCTTGTTTTTTCGAACCACGTGTAACGCAATTCTCTTGCAGCCATTTCGATGGAGATATGTCGTTCCTTTGCTTCCTGTTCCGTGTTGAAGTGGACGGTGTGCAGCGTCACCCGGTTCTCTAGGCAAAGTTGGCGAACAAAGTGCTCGTCGCGGTCGGATTCTGCTCCGCGCAGATGGAAGTTGCAATGAGCGGCTTCGCATGTATATTCCAGGCTGAGGAGCAGACGCAGCAACGCCACGGAGTCAGCCCCGCCGCTCAGTGCCACGAGAATTTTGTCGTCTGGCGAAAATAGCTTGTGATGCTTGATGTATTGTACTACCTTCTGCATATTCAAATATAGAGTGATGCAAAGATAGTGCAAACGATTTTTATTGCCATATTTGCAAGTATCTATTTTCAGAATTTCTATTGGTTAAGGTCATATTTGCTAAAAGCTAATCTTGCTACAGTTGTGTTTTTGCATACCCCGTCTTTGTTCTTTTCCTACCATAGTTGTGGTAAGAAAAGGACAAAGACGGGGTATGATTACGATTTAGTATCTTTGTAAATCGTGTCCTGTCTTCTGGGCATTATTGTTTAATGTCTTTTTGGGGGGGGAACTAAAAGATGATTTAATCTTTTTTCTTTCGCTTATCACGGTTCTTTTATTTAGAGGGGTTATAGGAGCTAAGGGGGGGAGTTAACACCTTTGAATGAAAGAGCCGAGCCTGCTTATTTAAAAACATTCTAAATTATTTGTACCTTGTAGCCATAAGTATTATCTTTGCCCCCAAATTTAGAAAAGAAAGGCAGAAAGACTATGCGTTTGTCCGAATTGAATACCGGTGAAAAAGGTGTAATCGTAAAAGTGCTGGGACACGGTGGTTTCCGCAAACGGATTGTGGAAATGGGATTTATTAAAGGTAAAACAGTGGAGGTCTTGCTGAATGCTCCGTTACGTGATCCTATCAAATACAAAGTAATGGGCTATGAGATTTCTCTTCGTCGGCAGGAGGCTGAGATGATAGAGATTATCAGTGAGCAGGAAGCTAAGGAACAGGCTGTGCAGCCCGATTATCACGAAGGGTTGGGCGAAAACATGCATTTAGGCGAAGATGAGCTGAAGCAACTGGCCCTCGGCAAACGCCGCACCATAAATGTAGCTTTAGTAGGAAATCCCAACTGCGGTAAAACTTCTCTTTTCAACATCGCTTCTGGCTCGCACGAACATGTGGGCAATTACAGTGGCGTTACGGTAGATGCCAAGGAGGGGTATTTTGATTTTCAGGGCTACCATTTCCGTATTGTCGACCTTCCCGGAACCTATTCCCTTTCGGCCTACTCTCCCGAAGAAATCTATGTCCGTCGGCACATCATCAATGAAACGCCGGATATTGTCATCAATGTGGTGGATTCTTCCAATCTGGAACGTAATCTCTATCTCACCACCCAGCTGATTGACATGAATGTGCGCATGGTGATTGCTTTGAACATGTACGATGAGCTGGAAGCCAGTGGAAATTTGCTGGATTATGTAAGGCTCAGCCAGCTGTTCGGAGTTCCGATGTTGCCTACGGTCAGTCGTAGCGGGAAGGGCATTGAACAGCTGTTCCATGTAATTATTAATATTTACGAAGGCTGCGATTTCCTCGATCATAAAGGAAGGATACGTAGCGAGATATTGAATGACCTTCGCAGCTGGCATCAGGAGTATGTTCCCGATCATGACTTCGGTAGCCATAAAGAAGAGGTGGAGCAGCCGCGCGGCTTTTTCCACCATATCCACATCAATCATGGTCCAGAGTTGGAGCGTAGCATTGAAGAGGTGAAGCGTGTCATCAGTGTTAATGAAAACATTCGCCACAAATATTCCACGCGCTTCCTTGCCATCAAGCTGTTGGAGAACGACGAAGACTTGGAAAAGATTGTGGAGGAGCTGCCCAACGGAAATGAAATTCTTGCTGTTCGCGACCGGGAAGAGTCACGAATTGCCGAGGTGGTGAACGAAGAGAGCGAGCAAGCTATCACTGATGCCAAGTATGGTTTCATAGCCGGTGCCTTGCGCGAGACCTATGTGGACAATCATCAGGATACGTCGAGGACTACTCAAATCATAGATTCAATCGTTACACACCGCGTGTGGGGCTATCCTATATTCTTCCTTTTCCTTTATCTGATGTTCGAAGGTACCTTTGTGCTGGGCGACTATCCTATGCAGGGGATTGAATGGCTGGTAGGCGAATTGGGCGATTTGATACGCAACAACATGTCCGAAGGACCGCTGAAGGATCTTCTGGTGGACGGCATTGTAGGTGGTGTGGGAGGTGTTATTGTATTCCTGCCGAATATTCTGCTGCTCTATTTCTTTATTTCCTTGATGGAAGACTCGGGCTATATGGCGCGTGCCGCTTTCATCATGGATAAGATTATGCATAAGATGGGTTTGCATGGAAAGTCCTTCATCCCGTTGATTATGGGCTTTGGTTGTAATGTTCCCGCTATCATGGCTTCGCGTACCATCGAGAATCGCAAGAGCCGTTTGGTGACGATGCTCATTAATCCGCTGATGTCATGCAGCGCCCGTCTGCCCATCTATTTATTGCTGACAGGCGCTTTCTTCCCGAACAATGCGAGCTTTGTGCTGTTAGTAATCTATGCCATTGGCATTCTGTTGGCAGTGGTCATGGCACGTCTTTTCTGTCGTTTCCTAGTGAAAGGGGATGATACGCCGTTTGTCATGGAATTGCCGCCTTATCGTATGCCAACCTCCAAGGTCATCTTCCGCCATACGTGGGAGAAGGGGGTGCAGTATCTCCGCAAGATGGGAGGCATCATTATGGTGGCATCCATTGTTATCTGGGCATTGGGATATTATCCCAACCACGATGAATATGAAAGTGTGACGGAACAGCAGGAGAATTCCTATATCGGCCGGATTGGTAAAGCCATGGAACCGATTATCGAACCGTTGGGATTCGACTGGAAGCTGGGTATCGGCATCCTCTCTGGTGTGGGTGCCAAGGAACTGGTGGTAAGCACGCTCGGGGTGCTTTATGCAGACGATGCCGAGGCGGATGCCGTAAGTCTAGGCGAACGCATTCCGATAACGCCTCTGGTGGCTTTCGGATACATGGTGTTTGTGCTGATTTATTTTCCGTGCATCGCCACATTGGCGGCCATTAAAGGAGAGTCGGGCGGTTGGAAGTGGCCTGTGTTTGCGGGGCTTTATACTACTGCGTTGGCCTGGCTGATGTCTTTCGCAATTTATCAGATAGGAGGTCTGTTTTTATGATGAATAGTTGGCAGGAGTGGGTAGTAGCCCTATTGTTGCTGCTCTGCGCTGTGCGGATTGGCATGAGTATTTATTCTTTTTTTCATCAGGTAAAAGAAAACGGCAATCCGTGTGATGGTTGTGCAAGTGGCTGTGAATTAAAGAATTTGTATGATAAGAAGCGTGCGGAGTGCAGTGGGGTGACGAAAAAAAAGAAAAAAAGTTGCTGTAGATAGTTGGTGGTTTCAAAAAAAGTGCTACCTTTGCATCCGCAAACAAGAAATAAAGAACTCTTGTAAAGTTGGTACCTTGGATGAGTGGCTTAGTCAGCGGTCTGCAAAACCGTGTACGGCAGTTCGAATCTGCCAGGTACCTCGATAATAAAATCCCGAAACTACTTTTTATAAAGTGTTTCGGGTTTTTTTCGTTATAGGGAATTTTTCCCGGTTCTATTATTGAAGATTGAATAAGATGAAAAAAGTAGGATTTTTGATTTTCTGTCTGTTTGCTATGTGCAGTATGGCAGGCAAGGCGCAGGATGTGGTGGCGGACAGTACCGGCTACATCGTTAAGGTAGGGGAGATGGCTCCTGATTTTACAGTGAAGTTGACGGATGGGAAAAGCATTACCCTTTCGGAACTTCGTGGGAAGGTGGTCATGTTGCAGTTTACCGCGAGCTGGTGTGGGGTATGCCGTAAGGAGATGCCTTTCATAGAGAAGGATATTTGGCTGAAGCATAAGTCGAATCCGGATTTTATGCTGATTGGCATCGACCGTGACGAGCCGTTGGAGAAAGTGATTGCTTTTGGTAAGTCAACCGGAGTGACCTATCCTTTGGGTCTGGACCCGGGAGCGGATATATTTGCGAAGTATGCGCTCCGCAAGGCAGGTATCACACGCAATGTCCTGATTGATAAGGAAGGGTGTATTGTGAAGCTGACACGTCTGTATAACCCTGAAGAATTTGCTTCCTTAGTGAAGGAGATTGACGGGATGCTTTCTGAATAGCGGAAACAGGCAGGATATAAAAAAGTGAAGTGCCCCCCTAAAAGTTAGACAAGAATTTTTAGGGGGGCACTTCACTTTTATGCTTGTCGGGATAATTTGGCAAGATAGTCATAATGTGTACCCTCTTTCACTAGTTCTGCTTTGAAGCCGTTTTCAGCAGCGTAGAGACTCAAGGTCTGGAAGTCTATGTAGAGCCAGTCGAAAGAGTTGCCTTTGACATTCTTGTATTGCATCTGGAAGTCTACCTCTCCGTAGTAATCACTGGCAAGGTCGATAACAATACTGCCATCTTCCTCTTCGAATAGATAACTCAGGTTGCTGGAATCCATTAAAACGCAGCCTCCAGGCCGGAGCAGCAGCTTCATCTTCCGGAAAAAAACAGGCAGGTTTTCCAACTTTCCGATAATGCCGGAACCGTTCATCAGCATCAGGATAGTATCGTATTCATCGACAAACAGTTCATTAAACAGATTGGTTTGTGACACGCTACGCACACCCCGCTGCTTCATTACTTCCACGGAAAACGGGGAAATGTCAATGGCATGGACCTCTTTTCCGGCTTCTTGCAGGGCAAGGCTGTGGCAACCGCTGCCGGCACCCACATCCAGAATCCTTCCGGTTGCCATTTCCAGAGCTGTACGCTCCAGCAAGGGCATTTGCTTTTCTGTGCGGAACAGTTCTTCGACGGGAATTTCGTCCTCATCAAATTGTGAAGAGAACACGCGTAGGCGGTCGGCTTTATGCCGTTTGAAGTAATCGGCTATGGCTGCTCCCATCGGATCTTTTTCGGCAGGCAATAAGGCTGTATTTATCATTTCTTATGTCTGTTAGCGCGTTTGCGGCGGATTTCTGCTTTCATTTTGGCTGAGGCGGAACCGTGTTGTCCGGTAATGTAGGTTTTCTTCTTGGCTTTGGTTTTTATCTTGTTTTCTTCTTTAGGTTTGTCCTTTTTGCCTTTGAAGACAATACCACCCATCATCGCTTCTTCTATACTCATATATTTCCTTGTTTTAGTGATGTAAAATATCATTTTTCCGGCAGTACTTCAATCCAATAGTCATCCGGGTCATTGATAAAGTACAGTCCCATTGCTGTGTTTTCGAAGCATACCCATCCGTTTTCCTTATGATATTGGCGTATGGCGTCGTAATTGCCGGATACGCGGAAGCAGAGGTGACTCTCGTTCTCCCCTAATTCGTAGGCTTGTGGATGCTCCTTCAAGCAGGTCAGTTCCAGCAGGAAGCCGGTACTGCTGTCGGTCAGATAGACCAGAGTGAAAGAGCCGTCGGACGACTCTTTCCTATGATGTTCTTTCAGCCCCAGTGCCTTTTCGTAGAATGCGATGCTACGTTCCAGGTTGGTGACATTGATATTAAAATGGTCGAATTTACTTTTTATTTCCATTTGTTTATTTCTGATTTGATTATTTACAATTTACAGTCTGCGTGTGCGGTCATTTGACCATTGCTTTCAGAATTTCGCCTACATACGTGCGTGGCATACCTTCCATCGTTGCCGGTGAAGGCAGCTTCTTACATTCCAGAATGACCGTAGGCTCTGTCTGTCCCGTAGGATAGAAACGGATGGTATAGCTTTCTGCTTTTTCCATTTGTTCATACGGTTGGTCGGGCGACAGTATGCTGAATACAACTGGTTTGTCGTTGACTTTGCCCAAAGAACCTCCGGAGTTTGCTGTCATCATGGTCATGTTGAAAGGCTCTTGGCCGATGACGATAACTAATTTGCCTGCTCCGGTCTGGATGGCATCGGCTGATAATTGTTCGGGGGCTATGGTCTTGTATTCTTGCTGCTGGCTCTTTTGGGCAGGAACCAGTGCGGCAGGTTTCTTGACTTGGGGCACTTCGATGACTTGGGCATCTTTCACGACGCCTTCGGATGCCTTTTCAGCAACCTGGGTGGGTTCCACGGTAACTTGTTTCTTCGGGGTGATTACCGTCGGACCAGAATTGACGACAGCCTTCACCTCTTTCTTTTCTTCCTTCTTTTCTTCTACCGGAGCTTTGGCAGTGGTGGCGCTCAATGCTTCTGCTGCTCCCAGGCAAAGGTCATCAACGAAGTCTACGGTTTTTCTGCGCCACTTGGCAAGTCCGCGTACCAGTTTGGTTCTTGTCTTGTTCAAGGCATATTTGTCTACAATCCATTCCTCGGCGGTATATTTTTCTTTTCCTTCGCGGTAGTTAAACCGTATCTTCTCTACTTCGAGCACGCTCTTTTCGGGTTGGCAGGTCACAGTTAGCTGGTAAAGGATTTTGGTACGGTCTAATGACAGAGCCGTAGAACTGAATACAATCCATTCATCTCCGATACCTACAATCTGTCCTTTCTCTTTGTCTGAGAATACTATGCGGCTGGTATTTTCATTCTTTTTCAGACGGGCATCCATCCAGCCGAGCAGACGTTCGTAGATTTCATCCTGAGACATGCCGGGGATGCTGAATTCTTTGGCGAATACCACTTTGCCGTCCACCTCGGGAATGGCACCGGCCAGATATTTACTGTCGTCTCTATCCTGTGCCTGCAGCATGGCCGGCAGACAAAGGCAAAACAGTGTAAAAAGAAGTTGTGTCAAATTTTTCATAATAGTATGTGTTTTAATTATTAATTTACGAGTTACGGGCTAAAAGTTGGGGAGTTCGAAACTTTCACCACGGTGTGCAATGCTCAGAAAGCGGCATCCCTTGCTCTCGGCAAACTGCTGGAAGGCGTTGCCTCCTTGATAATCTTCGCCGAAGTGCATCGGTACAAATATAGTGATTTTTATTCGTTCCACGAATTGTTTTGCACCACGCATATAATCTTTTCCGATACGGCTGTCCACCGGAAACATGGCTACATCTATGGCAGGTACAGTTTGCAGCAGATTTTTCACTTCGGCCAGAAAGTCACCTTCGGCTTTGCGTATTTCCTGCGGAGTAGATTCCTCGCTCCAGTGCCAGTTGTTCAGGTCACCGGCATGAAACAGCCGCCTTCCCTGCAGATTTATCAGGAAGGAAATGCCCACATCGGTAGAACCGAAGGCTTGGATACGGATATGTTCGTCTTCGTAGGTGTCGCCCTTATTGATGTAGGTGGCATCTTCTGCTGAGGCGCGGCGGTGCTTTAGGATGTCTTTGGAGAATATGTAGCGGATGTCGGGTCGTAGCTTTTTCCATGAAAGAACTTCGCGATTGAAGTGGTCGGGATGGAAATGTGAGCATAGTACGTAGAGTACGCCCGGTTTTTCCAAAAGGTAGTCGTGCACGATACCTTTATTGAAAACCTCTTCCGAGGAATCTTTATAGTAATCGATAATGACCGTCACTCCGTCCGCTTCAATCGCGAAGCCGCTATGGTAGATGTAATCAAGTTTCATTTACGGATTGAATTATAGCGCAATATTACAAAAAACGCTACACAAACTTCCGGTTTAAGCTGTTATTTTATGCAAAAGCACGCTACATCAGTACTTCTATGAAGAGAATGTGAGTGTCTTTCAATCTTTCCAGTTCAAAACTGCTGGTCTCGTATACCCCCATTCCGTCACGACATGAGAGTATTGCGCCGTCCGCTTTGCCTTTATCTTCCATTACGAAAATGTATACACCGGGATGCAATCAGTGCATGTGGTAGTCAATCTTCTATATAAAGACAATTGTTTCCATTTGTTTCATTAGAAACTATTTGATGTTTCAATGAAAGTGTTATATTAGGATAATTTTATGCACAAAATGCTTTTTTATGTGCAATATTGTTGTACCTTTGCGCCCGAAAACAATTAAAAAAGATTTAGATGAGAAAATTTTCGTTGATTAGCATTGCGATGCTAATCGTTTCAACTACAACTTTTGCAGGAGATTATTTGACTAATACAAATCAGAATGCTGCTTTCTTGCGTATGATTGCACGTGGTGCTTCCATTGATGTTGACGGCGTTTACAGTAATCCTGCCGGTTTGGCATTTCTTCCCAAAGATGGCTTTCAGGTGGCCCTTACCATTCAAAGTGCTTATCAGACGCGTGACATTGCTGCAACCAGTCCCTTATGGACTATGGATGGGCAGAATACTACCCGCTATTATGAAGGAAAGGCTTCCGCTCCTGTCATCCCTTCCATACATGCTGTATATAAGAAAGGCGACTGGGCATTCTCTGGTAGCTTTGCTGTGGTAGGCGGCGGTGGAAAAGCCTCTTTCAACCGGGGATTGCCGATGTTTGATGCTGCAGCTATCGGACTCGTGACAAAAGAAACGGAAGCACTGGCTACAAACTTCGGTTATGCTGTGACTCCGGACAAATATACCATTAATTCTGCTATGGAAGGCCGTCAGTTTATCTATGGTTTCCAGTTGGGATTAAGCTATAAGATAAATGAACACTTTGCTGTGTTTGCTGGTGCGCGCATGAATTATTTTACTGGTGGTTACAAGGGTTTCCTCAATGTGGGGCTGAATAATGGTGTGGCCGAGCAGATAGGCGGTGCCATTGTACAGAAATTGATGCAGGCAGGACTTACCCAAGAGCAGGCAATGGCAAAGGCTGCGGAAATATCAGCTCCTATGATGCAAAAGCTGGATGACTCGAAGATTGAGTTGGATTGTGACCAAACCGGTTGGGGACTGACCCCTATTATCGGAGTGGATGCCAAGTTCGGCAAGCTGAATCTGGCTGCGAAATATGAGTTCAAGGCAAACATGAACATTGAGAATGATACGCACGAATTAACCTATCCGTCGGGAGCCGAAGCTTATATGGCTCCTTTTGTGAACGGCGTGAATACACCGAGCGATATTCCCTCTATGTTGTCGATGGCTGCAGGCTATGAGATTCTTCCTTCTCTGCGTGCTTCGGTAGAGTATCATTTCTTTGACGACAAGAATGCCGGTATGGCAGATGGCAAACAGAAGGCATTGACGCACGGTACGCACGAGTATTTGATTGGTGCGGAGTGGGATATTAACAAATTGCTTACAATCAGTGGAGGTTATCAGAAGACTGATTACGGATTGAGTGATGACTTCCAGTCGGATACCAGCTTCTCTTGTGATTCTTATTCAGTAGGTTTCGGTGGTCGCATCAACCTTAGCAAAGCGTTGAGCCTGGATGTGGCGTACTTCTGGACTACTTACAGCGATTATACAAAGAATAATCCTCGTGGTCTTGCAAGTGGCAATACTGCAAATGTGGTAGACAAGGATGTGTATAGCCGTACCAACAAGGTATTTGGTGTCAGTGTAAACTATAAGTTCTGATTTCACAATCCTACCTTTATATATTAAGAAGCCGTCTCAAATGTCGATTTGAGGCGGCTTCTCTTTTTATATTGGACTAGAAAGAATACTGTACAAGCAGGTTCATACGGTTGGCATGGTTGGTGGAATTGTCGAAGTTGGCGCGCCAGCCACGCAGATATTCAGCGCCTATCTGCATGTTCGGGGGCTTATTTCAGAATACATTGGCTACGAAATACTGTCTGTAATGATAGGTACTTGGCAGGTTGTTGGGATAACCGTCTCACACCTTACAACACCATTCTTGCCCTTTTCTAAGAGGGACAATTTCGGCGTGTCCGCTGAATAGTTACGCTGTTTGCCATTACTTGGAATAGAAAAAGGACTTTCGTTTTACTTGAATTTTGGTTAAAATATATGTTGTTTGTTCGTTTGCAAAACTTGTTGTATCTTTGCAGCCGGATTAAATAAGTATGATGCCGTGAATAGCGGTCGTGTATTCTAGAACACCACGTAAAAAACAGGAGTATGAAACAAAAAGTATCTGTACCTTTTATGTTGCTGGGCATTCTGTTCAATGTATGCCTGATTGCAGCCAATCTTCTTGAGACTAAAGTTATCCAGGTTTTTGGTATTACCGTAACAGCCGGATTGCTGGTCTTCCCGATTTCTTATATTATCAACGATTGCATAGCCGAGGTTTGGGGCTTTCGTAAAGCCCGCCTGATTATCTGGAGCGGTTTTGCCATGAACTTTTTTGTGGTAATGCTGGGACTGATAGCCGTGGCGTTGCCTGCCGCCCCTTTCTGGGATGGTGCCGCGCATTTCAATTTCGTTTTTGGAATGGCGCCCCGTATTGTCATAGCCAGTCTGACGGCATTCTTGGTGGGCTCTTTTCTGAATGCCTACGTAATGAGCCGCATGAAACTGGCAAGCAACGGGCGTAATTTCTCCGCACGTGCCATTTGGTCGACGGTGGTTGGTGAGACGGCAGACTCGTTGATTTTCTTTCCGGTTGCGTTCGGAGGAATCATTGCATGGCGGGAGTTGCTGGTGATGATGTGTATCCAGATTCTGCTGAAGTCCATGTACGAGGTATTGATACTGCCTGTGACTATCCGTGTGGTAAAAGCTATTAAGCGGATAGACGGTAGTGATGTCTATGATGAAGGCATCTCCTATAAAGTATGGAAAATAGGCGATATTTAAAGCCCCTTACCCGTAGCGAGGGGAAAATCAGTTATTATGTCAAACAAATAATTAGCAATGCCCTCTCTGTTTCCCTCCCTACGGGGGAGGGCAAGGGGAGAGGCTTTTAACAAGATGAATAGGGACACAGCTTTGGTGGTATTCAGTGGCGGGCAAGACTCGACCACTTGCCTCTTTTGGGCAAAACGTGAATTTAAGAAAGTGTATGCGCTGAGTTTTCTGTATGGACAGAAACATCAGAAGGAAGTGGACTTGGCGAGGGCCATTGCCCGTAAGGCAGGTGTGGAGTTCGAAGTAATGGATGTTTCCTTTATCGGCCGGCTGGGACATAACTCATTGACAGATGCCGGCATGGAGATGGACCAGGAGAAGCCGGCAGACAGCTTTCCGAATACTTTTGTGCCGGGACGCAATCTGTTTTTCCTGAGTATAGCCGCCGTCTACGCCCGCGAGCGGGGGATTAATCATATTGTGACGGGGGTGTCGCAGACCGATTTCAGCGGTTATCCCGATTGCCGGGATGCTTTCATCAAGTCGCTTAACGTGACGCTGAACCTGGCTATGGACGAGCAATTCGTACTGCACACACCACTGATGTGGATTGACAAAGCGGAGACCTGGGCGCTGGCAGACGAGCTTGGAGTGCTTGAACTTATACGTCACGAAACGCTGACTTGCTATAATGGTATCCCGGGAGATGGTTGTGGACACTGCCCGGCATGCACGTTGCGCAGAGAAGGATTGGAAAAGTTTTTGGCTTCTACTAAATGAGGCACACTTGTATCACTAAAAATATATGGCTATGACAGAATTGAAAGACCAACTCTCCCTTTTAGGGAGAAAGACAGAATACCGTCAGGACTATGCCCCTGAAGTATTGGAGGCATTTGATAACAAGCATCCCGGCAATGATTACTGGGTACGTTTCAATTGCCCTGAATTTACCAGCCTCTGTCCCATCACGGGGCAACCGGACTTTGCGGAAATCCGTATTTGCTATATCCCTGATGTCAAGATGGTAGAGAGCAAGAGTTTGAAACTCTACTTGTTCAGCTTCCGCAATCATGGTGCCTTCCACGAGGATTGCGTGAATATCATAATGAAAGACCTCATTCATCTGATGAATCCTAAGTATATCGAGGTGACAGGTATCTTTACCCCGCGTGGCGGCATCTCTATCTACCCGTATGCCAATTACGGACGTCCCGGCACGAAGTTCGAGCAGATGGCGGAGCATCGTTTGATGAACCGTGAATAGGATGCTGTATCTGATGGCTCCTATAAATAGAAGGGGGCTGTTAGGATAGGTAATTTTTGCATCACTATATTCTATATCCTTGTCTACTGACCTTTAGTTTCTTGTTTGCTAATTTTTATTCGTCCGACAGTTGTTGCATTATCGTCCAACAGTTGTCGGACGATAATTAAACAGCCGTCGGACGATAATGTAACGCTTGTCGGACGAATAGTTTTTAGTAAATGAGAAGTTAGTCTGTCTTTATTCATCGGCTAATATAAGGCTTCTCTATCATCAGTTTTGCTACATCTTTATTTTCTCTTTTACGATTATCCGCATAAATGCCGCTGACGAATAAGAAACTGTTTTGATTTTATTATTTAAGAGATTTCCTCAGCACCTTCCGAGCTTGTTTTCGGTTTTTTTTATCTGTTTTATTATTGATAATACCTATCAATGGTGATTGCGCGGTATGATATATACGATGAAAACTCTCCATGCAATTACCTACAATAAGCGATTGCACAGCTGGCTGTTAATAATGACCTTTGCAGCGATTTATTAACAACATATAATCATTGTAAAATTGAAAGCATATACACTTAAATTCTCTCTGTTGTTTCTTCTTCTGTCGGTTTCTCTGTCTGCACGTTCGCAGAGGGGAGGAGGGATGATTTCGGGTAGAATCATTTCTACGGAAAAAGAAACGGTGGATTTTGCGACTGTTTATCTGAAAGGGACAAGTTATGGAGGAATCACGAATCAGGAAGGCCTCTATCATATCAAGGCGCCTGCCGGCGACTATACGCTGGTGGTGTCTGCCGTAGGTTATACAAAGGTGGAAAAGAAGGTGAAGCTGGTCAATGATGAGCGGATGAAGCTGAATATAACCATCGCTCCCGAAACACAACAGCTGGATGAGGTGACTATCGTTTCTACCGGAGTGAGTCGTATGAAGAGGTCGGCATTCAATGCTGTGGCAGTCGATACGAAGGAACTCCAGAATACCACGAAGAACCTGAGCGATGCCTTGACCAAGGCTCCGGGTATGAAACTCCGTGAGTCGGGTGGGGTAGGTTCGGACATGCAGCTTATGCTGGACGGTTTTAGCGGAAAGCACGTCAAGGTATTCATTGACGGTGTGCCGCAGGAAGGCGTGGGAAGCTCCTTCAGTCTGAACAATATTCCGGTGAGCTTTGCCGACCGTATAGAGGTATACAAGGGTGTGGTTCCCGTAGGCTTCGGAACGGATGCCATTGGCGGTGTCATCAACATCGTTACCAACAAGAAACGTCGGAACTGGTTTCTGGATGCTTCTTATTCTTACGGATCGTTCAATACCCACCGCTCATACATAGACTTCGGACAGACTTTCAAGAACGGTTTCAGCTATGAAATCAATGCCTTTCAGAACTACTCGGACAACGATTATCATGTAGATGCACCGGTAAAGAACTTTGAGACGGGCAGTTTCAACGAAAGTGAAAAGGTGCGTGTGAGGCGTTTCAATGATACTTACCATAACGAAGCCATTGTGGCTAAAGCGGGTATTGTAGACAAAAGTTGGGCAGACCGGCTGATGTTTGGTTTCACCTATTCGCACATGTACAAGGACATACAGACCGGCGTACGCCAGAAGACAGTCTTCGGAGAAAAGCACCGCTTCGGCCATTCACTAATGCCTTCGATGGAATACAGCAAACGCAACTTGATAATCAAGGGGCTGGATATGGTGCTGACAGCCAACTACAATCGCAATGCCACTACGAATGTGGATACTGCCCGCTATGAATACAACTGGCTTGGTGAGAAACATCCGCTGAACAGTCCCGGCGAACAGTCCCGCCAGTATTCCCGTGCCGATAATGACAATTGGAACGGTACATTGACCTTGAATTACCGCATTGCCAGAGTCCACATGCTGACTTTCAATCATGTGCTGAACGCTTTCCGGCGTGATAATACTTCACTGTTGGCGGTGGAAGAACAGACGGATGCCATTGCCAAGCAGACCCGCAAGAATATCTCTGGTTTGTCATACCGCCTGATGCCTTCCGAAAAGTGGAACTTCTCGGCATTCGGCAAATACTACCGCCAGTATGTGGCAGGACCTATGGCCGAGGATGATACCGGTAGTAATTATGTACGCACCAGCCGTACGGTAGACTCTTGGGGATATGGTGCTGCCGGGACCTACTTCATTCTGTCCGGCTTGCAGGCAAAGTTCTCTTACGAAAAAGCTTACCGCCTGCCCACTATCGAAGAGATGTTTGGTGACGAAGATCTGGAGAGTGGAGACATCGGCATCCGTCCCGAGAAAAGTGACAACATCAACTTGAACCTGAGTTATTCTCGGAGTTTTGGAAAACATTCCGTCTACGTGGAAGGCGGTGTGGTATACCGCAATACGAAGGATTATATCCAGCGTAATATTCAGGACTTGAGCGGAGGAAAAGAAGGGGCCACTTATACCAACTACGGCAAAGTGCTGACGAAGGGATACAATGTATCGGCGCGTTATGGCTTCGGACGCTGGTTGAGTGTGGGCGGCAACTTCACGCGAATGAATGTGCGTGACAATGAGAAGTGGCAGATTGGAAGTACGGGAAACTCCGTACAGAATCTTGGCTATGAAGCACGTATTCCCAATGTACCCTATCAGTTTGCCGATTTTGACGTGAACTTCTACTGGCGCGACTTTGGAAAAAAAGAGAATGTGCTCTCCATGACCTACGACAACCAGTACATGCATAGCTTTTCCTACTATTCGCAGGCCGTCGGTAGCAAGAACAATGATTTTATGGTGCCCGACCAGTTCTCCCACAATCTGACATTGAGCTATAGTCTGAAGAACGGCCGTTACAATCTCTCGTTTGAGTGCCGTAACTTTACAAACGAGGATTTGTATGACAACTTCAGCCTTCAGAAAGCCGGGCGTGCGTTCTATGGCAAGATACGTGTACATTTTGGTGATTAATAAATATAATGGTTTTAATAGGTGTAATTAATAAGAAGAACAAATGAAGAAGAATTATCTTTTGTCCGGCCTCTTTGCAATGGCAATGACCGGAATGGCTTTAATTTCTTGTACAGACACAGACGAACCGGGTTCCGGCTCCGGTTCCGGTTCAAAGGGTAACTATGTGATAGCTGCTACGGCTACAGTTTCAGGTAGCTCCGTTCCTGTCCTGCTGACAGCCGAGTCGCTGGAAAGCGGTGAGATTACTGCTGCTGGTAATGGCCTTGTGAATGAGGGTGCTACTTACTGGGTGTTCTACGGAAACAAATATCTGTATGCCTTGAACTACAATCAGGGAAATGCAGGCACTACCCAGTCGTTCATTATGAATGCAAACGGTGAACTGGAAAAACGTAGCCAGGAGTATAACGTCAATCGTTTCACTACCTACGGCTATTGTGACCAATTTATAATGACAGCTTCTACCGGTGACGGCCCAACGGAGCTGAATGATGCAAATGGGTATACTCCCCAATCTTTTTTGATTTCCTATCTGGATGTCGAGAAACAGACTTATACAAAGAATTCGGTAACAAAAGATACTCCGTTTCTTGCCGAAAATTTCCTTGAAAATGGTGAATACGTGACACTGGCCGGTATAGAACAAGTGGGCAGCAAGGTTTATGCGGCAGCCATTCCCATGGGGCTTAGCCAGTATGGTTGCATGCAGAAGAACGAAGACGGTAGCTACAAGTGGGTGCTTCCCGGTAATGAGGATTTAATAAAGGCAGAATCTGGCGGACAGGGTAGCAGTGCCTATGAAAAGGACGAGTTGCAATGGACTCAGTATCCTAATGAATGCCATATTGCTATCTTTGCTGATTGGACACTGAAGTCTCATAAAGTCATCACTACCGACAAGATAAGCTATGCTGCCGGACGCAACCGTTCACAGTACTACCAGATGAACTGGCTTGCTGACGACGGCTATGTATATGTGTTTTCTCCGAGCTATGCCAAGACCATGGCCGATGCCCGCCAGCGGACTACGTTGCCTGCCGGAGTGGTGCGTATCAATACAAAAACAGAAGAATTTGATGCCGGCTACTACTACAACCTTGAAGAAAAGGCGAATGGACACTCCTTCATGCGCAGTTGGTACATCTCCGGCAGTTATTTCTTGCTGCTGATGTATGATAGAGACATTACGGAGGCGGGTAAGGTCGCCAATCAACTTGCCATTTTCAACGCCTCCACCGGAGCTTTGACTTATGTGAACGGCCTTCCAAGTGATGTTTCCGGATTTGGTAGTACCCCATACATGGAAAATGGCAAAGCATATATGGCAGTCACTACCTCTTCCGGCTATCCTAGCATCTATAAGGTAGACCCAGCCAATGCAACAGCTGCCAGAGGTCTGGTTGTTAATGTAACTCAATTGAACGGTGTAGGTAAACTGGAATAAGCTCCTAT
The DNA here is from genome assembly GCF_013373675.1 of Bacteroides sp. L10-4. Classification (NCBI taxonomy): domain Bacteria; kingdom Pseudomonadati; phylum Bacteroidota; class Bacteroidia; order Bacteroidales; family Bacteroidaceae; genus Bacteroides; species Bacteroides sp. L10-4. The sequence continues at coordinate 42,348 of NZ_JABXJH010000002.1, read as the reverse complement.
GAAGAAAGTTTTTCGTAAGATACATTTATGGCTTTCAGTCCCCTTCGGGCTACTGATTACCCTTATCTGTTTTTCCGGAGCGATGTTGGTATTCGAGACGGAGGTGATGGAGCTTTGTCATCGCGACCTCTACTATGTGGAGAAAGTCGGGACGGCACCGCTTCCCATGGACAAGGTGGCCGAAAAAGTAGCTGCTACTCTGCCGGATAGTGTTTCTGTGACGGGTGTCACTGCTTCATCTGCTCCGGAGCGTGCCTGGCAAGTGAATCTTTCCAAACCCCGTCGTGCCTCTGTCTATGTAGACCAATATACGGGTAAGATAAAGGGAAAGTATGAGCGTGCACCGTTTTTCATGACCATGTTCCGCCTGCATCGCTGGTTGTTGGACAGCATGAAGCCCAATGGAGGCATCTTCTGGGGGAAAATGATTGTGGGCACTGCCACGCTGATGTTTGTCTTTGTCCTGATATCGGGCATTGTCATTTGGTGGCCTCGTACAAAAAAGGCTTTGAAGAACAGTTTGAAGATTGTTGCCGGTAAGGGGTGGCGTCGGTTCTGGTACGACTTGCATGTGGCAGGTGGTATGTACACGCTGGCTTTTCTGTTGGTAATGGCGCTTACGGGACTAACATGGTCTTTCTCCTGGTATCGCATCGGTTTCTACAAAGTTTTCGGAGTGGAAACCACACAAGGAGATGGAGGACATGGTGCTCTGGCACAAACTGCAGCCCAGGGAGGAGAACGGGCTCAAGGTCGGTCTGGTGGCAGACGGGGAGGTGAGAATCGTGAAAGAAATTCTTTTTCTCCTTTTGCAAGCTGGCAGAAGGTTTATAAAGAACTGAAGGAGCTCAATCCTGATTATAAACAGATAACCGTATCCAAAGGCTCTGCTATGGTTTCTTTCAATCGGTTGGGCAACCAGCGTGCTGTCGACCGTTATACGTTCAATCCCCGTAGCGGTGAAATCACCGGGACTACCTTGTACAAAGATACCGACACTTCAGGAAAAATCCGGGGCTGGATATTCTCTATTCATGTAGGTAGTTGGGGAGGGCTGGGCACTCGCATATTGAGCTTCCTTGCTGCTTTGGTGGGTGCAAGTTTGCCGCTGACGGGCTATTATCTTTGGATTCGCAGATTGATTCGGAAGGGCGGTAGGAAAGCGAGTATGCGCCCATAACCAGATACTGCACAGGCAGATAAGCCGGTAGATGCCGTGAAGAGATTCGGATTATAAATGAGATGGTAGGGTGATAGCAAGATATCACCCTATCATTTTATCCTCTTATCACGTTATTTATAGCTTCTTCCGTTCCGCAGAATGGTCCGTGTGATTGTAGTTTTATGGTACACATGGCGGCAGCAAAGCATCCGGCTTCCCAATGTGATGCACCTTTGTTGCGCATATACAGATATCCTACCATATAGGTGTCTCCGCATCCTGTTGCATCTGTAATCTGAAGGGCCGGATAGGCAGGTATTTCGTGGAATTCTCCTTGGGCATATATCAGCGAACCTTTATCTCCCAGGGTCAGCAGCACTTCCTTGACACCCCAGTCTGCAATCAGTAATGCAGCTTCGTGTGGTTCACAGCATCCGGTCAGCACTTCCATTTCAGCTTCGTTGGCTTTCAGAATATGGATATACTTCAATGCTTCTTTCTTTTCCGGCCAGTCTACGGCCAGCACTTTTTCATTGTCCACTTTACGGAGAAATCCTTGTACATCTACCGAGAGTAATCCCTTTCTGGACAGAAACTTGATAACCTCCAAAGAAAAGTCATCGGCAAGCAGACTGCCCAAGTGGATAATCCGTGCATTGATATCTTTCAAACCTTCCACAGTGAAAGGGTCTGCTTTTGCCGTGACGCGTTGTGTACGTTCGTTCTGGTTTTCTCCATAAATATTCTCGAAACATACGGAATGTGTGCTGTACAAGGCTTTGACGGAAATTCCTTCTTTCCGAATATCTTCCACAACGCCCATATCGGTATCAGCCAAAGCTGTTATCAATAGAAAATCGCTGGCATTCAAATGTTTGATGGCGTGTGCGAAGTAGAAAGAGGTGCCTCCCGGCATGTATATGGTATTTTTAGGGGTTACGACTTTATCTTGGGTAATATAACCGATGCAACATAGACTGTGTGTATTCATTTCTTTGTTGGCTTTTTATTTCTTTATTGTATTGATTCCGTAAATTGGGCGCGAAGATAGTGATTTAATAACAATTCGACTATATTTGCAGCTGTAAATGTAGCCTTATTGAATACGAATTCATTAAGAACGAAAAGAGCATGTATGATACATTGCAGGCCTTTAATGTATGTTCACCGTCCATTATAACGAAGTTTGGCTGGAAGTCTGTATTAAATTTCTTCCAAGGCATAATATTGATAGTCCCGGAGAACGGTTTGAAGAAAGTTTTCCGGACTACTGTCATGAGGGGTGATGGAGAGAAGTTCTTGCACTTTTCTAGCAAGGGAAGCAATGCGGCGTGTACGGTCTTTTTTACCCGATTGCAGGGTCCGGGTAATGACGTTGATTTGCTCCAATGATAAGTCGGAAACTTGTGGATAGGTAGGCCGGTAGTCTTTGGTCAGGTAGTCGAACTCATCGAGGCTGACGTGTATCTTGCGGTAATTCTTTTCTTTGATTACCATGGTGCCAGCGGCAAGGTCTCCCATTCGCTGGCTGTTTTTTGTCAAAAGGGCGACCAGAAGTCCCAAGCCACCGGTCATCGGTCCGTCGATAGGGAAGAGAAACCATCGGAGCAGGTATGAGCCTATGCTGGGCGTGGAGCCATCCGCTTTTACGACACGGATGTTCATTATCCGCTTACCGAAACTTTGTCCCTGATTGAACATTTCGCAAAGAAATGCGTAGAACAAGACCGGCAGGTAGACGATAGCGAGGAAGAAAAGCATCGCGAAATCAGAAGGCAGGTGAATTCGTGAGAACAAGTCAAAAGTAGAAAATACATAGATTCCAAGCAGAATATAGTCTATAACCAGTGCAATGAGTCGCTCACCGATACTGGCAGGCGTTTGACTGATGCGGACAAACTGTCCGGTGATAATTGTAGATTCTGCCATTCCTAATAAAACATTTTCAGTATTTCATTGCAAATATATCATTATTCTCTTATTTTTGTTACCAATTTCAGACAAAACTTCTCTGAGATAGTCATGGAGTATGAAAGAAGTGACGTTTATCCGGTGGAACATCGAAAAATGGAAACAAGCAGAAAAAATAGTGGAGCAGGCAGACAGTCTGTCTCCCGATGAGCTTGCCGACGCATATATGGAGCTTACGGCAGACTTGGCTTTTGCCCAAACGCATTTCCCCGCTTCCCGCATTACTATCTATCTGAACAATCTCGCTTCAGCGTTGCACAACCGCATTTATAGAAATAAGCGCGAGAAATGGTCAAGAATTGTCACCTACTGGACTCGTGAAGTACCTTTGGCTATGCGCGATGCACGCCGTGAGCTGTTGGTTTCCTTCATTATATTTGCGGTTAGCGCATTGATAGGAGTGGTATCCGCTACCGGAGATCCCGATTTTGTGCGTTTGGTTTTAGGAAATTCTTATGTGGATATGACTTTGAACAACATCGCCAATGGCGAACCCATGGCTGTATATAACGGCTCCTCCGAGCTCCCTATGTTTCTGGGTATCACGCTGAACAATATCATGGTCTCCTTCAACTGCTTTGCCATGGGGCTGCTGACCAGTTTTGGTACCGGATACATGCTCCTTAACAATGGCATCATGTTAGGGGCTTTCCAAACCTTTTTTTATCAGCATGGCTTGCTTTGGGAGTCCTCTCTTGCCATTTGGCTGCACGGGACACTTGAAATTTGGGCAATTATTGTAGCCGGTGCCGCCGGTCTTGCCCTGGGCAACGGATGGCTTTTTCCCGGAACCTATTCAAGGCTGGAATCTTTCAAGCGAGGAGCCAAGAAAGGATTGAAAATAGTGGTGGGTACGATCCCCGTATTCGTCATGGCAGGATTTATAGAAGGCTTTATCACCCGCCATACCGGACTTCCGGATATCCTGAGGCTCGGTTTTATCCTGCTCTCTTTGTCGTTTATTCTTTTTTACTATATTTATTTACCAGACAGAAAGAAACATGGAAGCGCAGAAACCTAAAATCGCACTGTATGCACAACGCTCTTTTGGAGAGAAATTGACCGCTGCCTTTGATTTTATCAAAGAGAACAGTAAGCTGTTAATGAAGTTTACCACCTATCTGATTTTGCCGCTTTGTCTGCTTCAAGGGCTGAGCCTGAACGGACTGATGAGCGGTGCAATGGCTTGGGGTGATATGACCGGAGGCTCGTTCGACTCTTCTGTTGCCGGGTCGTCCGTCATGATGTTGGTGACTTATTATAGTCTGTATGCCGTTCTCTATCTGTTGGGGACTGTAATGCTGACCTCTCTGGTCTACGCTTTGGTCCGTACTTACAATGAACGGGAAGAACGCTTGGAGGGAGTGACGTTAGGGATGCTGAAGCCCTTGTTGTTCCGTAACGTCAGAAGGTTGTTCCTGATAGCGATTGTGGGTGTGCTTTTAGTGTTGCTTGTGGGGGGTGTTGCCGGTTTTCTGGTTACCATCATCCCGGTTATGATACTTGTGTCCCTGTTTGTTTTGCTTGTTATTGTGGTGTCTGTGCCGCTTGCTATTTGGGCTCCTGTTTATCTGTTTGAAGATATTCATATCATGGATGCTTTGAAGAAAGCCTATCGTCTGGGATTTGCTACTTGGGGAGGTATTGTGTTGATTTCCATTGTTATGGGATTCATTGCCCTCATCTTGCAGGGAGTGACTATGATTCCGTGGTATATCGGGACTATTGTGAAATATATTTTTGTGATGACCGATACGGGTGGTGGCGCCACTGTCTCGGTAGGTTATAACTTTATGCTTTATCTGTTGGCGGTAGTCCAGGCATTCGGAGTCTATCTGTCCATGATTTTCTCATTGCTGGGGCTGGCCTATCAATACGGTCATGCTTCGGAAAAGATAGATTATGTGATGGTGGAGAATGATATTGACAATTTTGACAAACTCTGATAGCGGACTATGAATATGGCTCCGGCTGATACACTGGTTTATGATACTGCACAGATTGCCGTTTGGCAGTCCGACCCGGCGTTTGCTTACAGCCGTGAGTTGATGGCTCCTGAAATCAATGTGCTTGAGTGGATTGGAAAGTGGTTCGGCAGGCTGCTGGACAAGATATTTGGCAATACGTTCGTAGAAGAATATTCGGAGGTTGTGTTGATATGCATTGCGGTCCTTATCTTGATGCTGGTCATCTGGTTTGTATATAAGAAGCGTCCGGAACTGTTCATGCGTTCGCGCAAGAATGGCGCGCCCTATACGGTGGGGGAGGATACCATTTATGGAGTGGATTTTGCGAAAGAAATCACTGGAGTGCTTGCCCGGAAGGATTATCGGGAGGCTGTGCGTCTGCTTTATCTGCAGACATTGAAACGGCTTAGTGATGGGAAACGTGTAGACTGGCAGTTGTATAAAACGCCTACGCAATACATCTATGAAGTCCGCCTGCCTGCTTTCCGCCAAATGACCCATCACTTCTTGCAGGTGCGTTACGGAAATTTTGAGGCGACCGAAGCATTGTTCCGTATCATGCAGAATTTACAGAAAGAGGTAGAGAAAGGAGAGACGGCATGAAAGGAAACCATTGGTTTATAGCCGGTATCATTGCTTTTCTGGTACTGATGTTTGCGATAGAGTGCCGTCTGCCGAAGAAGTTTGTTTGGAACCCTACATTCAGCCATTATGATAAACAGCCGTTCGGTTGCGCCGTGTTCGACAGCCTGCTGTCTTCATCATTGCCGAAGGGATATTCATTGTCGAGAAAGACCTTTTATGAGTTGGAACAGGAAGATACGGCACTCCGTCGTGGAATACTGGTTATCACCGACAACCTGCATCTGACGAATGTGGATGTGGAGGCAATGCTGAAGATGGCGGAACGGGGAGACCGGATTACGCTGGTAGGAAGTTCTTTCAGCCGTATCTTGAAAGATACGTTGGGATTTGAGTGTGGATATTCCTCTTTTAATCCATTAGCGTTGAAGAAGGATGCCATTGCATTACGTTCAAAAGACAGTTTGTATTGGGTGGGGGACTCAGCAATCTATCCTCGTCAGGTATTTTGTTTCTACCCCCAGCTTTGCCAGTCCCATTTCTTTGCAGATTCCATTTCTTGTGAAATATGGGCGAAAAAAACTATTGTTGGGGGAGTGTCCCATCCGGTTGCCATGTCGGTTTCTTGGGGAAAGGGGGAGGTTATGCTGGTTTCCACTCCCCTGCTTTTTACGAACTATGGGGTACTGGATGGGAAAAATGTGGCTTATCTTTTTCGTATATTATCCCCAATGGGTGGATTTCCCATTGTCCGAACCGAAAGCTACATGAAAGAAACAGCCCAGGTACAGATGTCTCCTTTTCGCTATTTTCTTTCGCAGCCGCCGCTTCGCTGGGCATTGTACCTGAGTATGGCTTCCATCTTGCTCTTTATGATATTTACAGCCCGCAGAAAGCAGCGTGCCATTCCCGTTATCCGCGAACCGGAGAATAAATCTTTGGAGTTTGTAGAGTTGATAGGCACCCTTTATTATCAGAAGAAAGACCATGCAGACTTGGTCCGCAAGAAGTTTTTCTATTTTACGGAGGAACTGAGGAGAGAAATACAGGTGGATGTGAGGGAAGTGGCAGAGGATGAGCGCTCTTTCGGCAGGATTGCCCGGAAGGCGGGTATGGAGGCGGGGGAAATTGCCGCATTCATCTGTGAGGTAAGGCCGGTGGTGTACGGAGGGCGCAGCATTTCCGAGAAGGAGATGAAACGGCTTGTCGATAAAATGAATGAAATAATCAATCATATATAAAGAAGATATTTATGGAGGTGAACACAGAAAAACGAGTGGACTTGACTCTCTTTTCCGAGAAGATACAAGTGTTGAAGGATTGGATTGCTATGGTCATAGTGGGGCAGGAACAGACGGTGGATCTGGTGCTGACGGCTGTCCTGGCAAACGGTCATGTGTTGCTGGAAGGAGTGCCGGGAGTGGCAAAGACACTGCTTGCCCGTCTGGTGGCACGCTTGATTGAGGCGGACTTCAGCCGTATTCAGTTCACTCCGGACTTGATGCCGAGTGACGTGCTGGGTACTACGGTCTTCAACATGAAAACCAATGACTTTGACTTCCATCAAGGACCGGTGTTTGCCGACATCGTGCTGGTGGATGAGATAAACCGTGCTCCAGCCAAGACGCAGGCAGCCTTGTTTGAGGTCATGGAAGAACGGCAGGTCAGCATTGACGGTACCACGCATCAGATGGGAGAACTCTATACGATTCTGGCAACCCAGAATCCGGTGGAGCAGGAGGGGACTTATAAGTTGCCCGAAGCGCAATTGGATCGTTTTCTGATGAAGATAACTATGGGATACCCTTCATTGGAGGAGGAGGTGGATATTCTGGAGCGCCACCACACGAATGCTTCGCTGGTGAAGCTGGACAGTCTGGCGCCCGTTCTTACAAAGGAAGAACTGCTGTCATTGCGCAGACTGATGGAGCGTGTGTTTGTAGACCGTACACTGCTTCAGTACATCGCGTTGATTGTGCAGCAGACGCGTACCAGCAAGGCTGTGTATTTAGGAGCCTCTCCGCGTGCGTCCGTGGCAATGATGCAGGCTTCGAAGGCGTATGCACTATTGCAAGGACGCGATTTCGTGACACCGGAGGATATCAAGTTTATTGCTCCATATGTGCTTCAGCACCGCCTGATATTGACGGCAGAAGCCGAGATGGAAGGTTATTCGTCGGTAAAGGTGACGCAACGTCTGATTGATAAAGTGGAAGTTCCGAAATGAGACTGGGCCGCCGCTTCTATATGGTTCTTGTGCTGATTATCCTGCTGATGGGTATCGGGTATGTCTTTGCTCCGTTCTTTGCAATCGGGCAGTGGGCATTGTTTGTTTTGGCCTTGTTGATGCTGGTGGATGGGGCTATGCTCTATCACGTTCATGGCATTCGGGCATTCCGCCAATGTGCTATCCGTTTCTCAAACGGAGATGAGAACGGTGTGAATATACGTGTGGAGAGCAGTTATCCGTATCCGGTGACTGTGGAAGTGGTGGATGAGATTCCTTTTGTATTTCAATTGCGAAATGTTGATTTCCGGATGAGGCTTCAGGCGAGTGAGGGCAGGACGATTATGTATCATCTGCGTCCCACGCAGCGGGGGATTTACTCTTTCGGACGGATTCAGGTGTTTGTGGAAAGCAGGATGGGACTGCTTTCCCGCAGATATACTTGCGGTGTTCCTCAGGATGTTAAGGTATATCCGTCCTATCTGATGCTCCATCGGTATGAGCTGCTGGCCATCAGTGACAATCTGACCGAGCTGGGTATAAAGCGCATCCGTAGGGTGGGGCATCATACGGAGTTCGAACAGATAAAGGAGTATGTGAAAGGGGATGATTACCGCACGATAAACTGGAAAGCGAGTGCCCGGCGGCACGAACTTATGGTCAATGTCTATCAAGACGAACGTTCCCAGCAAATCTATAATGTGATAGATAAGGGGCGGGTTATGCAGCAGGCATTTCGCGGAATGACTTTGCTTGACTATGCAATCAATGCTTCCCTTATCCTATCGTACGTTGTCATGCGGAAGGAGGATAAAGTCGGACTGGTGACGTTCAACGAGCATTTTGATACGTTTGCTCCCGCTTCCCGGCAGCCTGGTCAAATGCAGATGTTGCTTGAGAATCTTTACAGTCAGCAGACGACTTTTGGAGAAACCGACTTTTCTTCATTGTGTGTACACTTGAACAAGCGTGTTTGCAAACGGAGCCTTTTGGTGTTGTACACCAATTTCTCTGGTATCAGAAGCCTGAACCGCCAACTGGCTTATCTGCAGCAGTTGAACCGACAGCACCGTTTGCTTGTTGTCTTCTTTGAAGATGCTGATTTGAAAGAGTACATTGCCATGCCTGCAAAAGATACAGAAGGTTATTACCGTCATGTCATTGCCGAGAAATTTGTATTTGAGAAGCGGCTGATTGTTTCCACTTTGAAGCAGCATGGCATTTATTCTTTGCTGACTACACCGGAGAATCTTTCTGTGGATGTGATAAACAAGTATCTGGAAATGAAGTCACGCAGCCAGATATAAAGACAGTAACTAAGGTTATATAATCCGTAATAAAGATAGTGAAGATATCCGGGTTTCCGGTAATTCTTGAGAACTTCTGTTAGTGACTTATACAAAGGACTTTGGGAGAATTACCCAATTTTGAGGTAATGATTTGGTAACCGTGCCATATGCTGTGTGCTGCCTTGATTTGCTATTAGAGAAATTACGTGGCATGTGCGTGTGAAACGCGGTCAAAACATGGAGCCAAGTGTAGGTATCATGGATAGTCAAAGAGTCAAATGGGGGGGAATAAAAGGCCGGGGGAGTAAAAGGGGGAGTAGTAGAAAAAAGAAAACCTCCGAGATTCAATATCTCGGAGGTTTTCTTTTTTCTTCGCGGTGCGTACGGGACTCGAACCCGTGACCCCATGCGTGACAGGCATGTATTCTAACCAACTGAACTAACGCACCATTATTTCATTTCTTAGTTGCTATCTCTCTCGATTGCGGTTGCAAAGGTAGGCATTTTTTTTATATCTGCAATAGCTGTGATGATTTTTTTTAAAAGATTTATATTGTGAATTGTTTTAAGTGTTAATAATTAGGGAGTTATGTAAATAAGAAAAACTGAGTTTAACATCTGTTTAGAAATGTGCTTGTACCCCGTTTTATCTTTGATAAGAAAACCATTCTTGGAGAAAACGAAACTTTTTGAGGCTTCTTTTAAACTTCTTGCTCGAAAAGTTCGTTGTTTTGCAATAAATAGTTATTTTTGCGGACTCAAAATGAGAATGTTGTAATTTGAAAAGTGAAAAACATTTTAGGATGATGAAAATAGCCAAACTGTTGCTGCACTGTCCTGACAAACCAGGTATATTGGCAGAAGTAACAGACTTTATAACGGTGAACAAAGGTAATATTATCTATTTGGATCAGTATGTAGACCATGTAGAGAATATCTTTTTCATGCGTATCGAATGGGAATTGATGGATTTTCTGGTGCCTCAGGAAAAGATTGAGGATTATTTCGCCACTTTGTATGCACAGAAGTATGAGATGAATTTCCGACTCTATTTCTCCGATACAAAACCGCGTATGGCTATCTTTGTTTCGAAAATGTCCCATTGTTTATTCGACTTGCTGGCACGCTATACCGCTGGTGAATGGAATGTGGATATACCTCTTATAATAAGCAATCATCCCGATTTGCAGCATGTTGCTGAACGTTTCGGTATTCCTTTCCATCTTTTTCCTATTACCAAAGAGACAAAGGAGGAGCAAGAGAAGAAGGAAATGGAGTTGCTGGCAAAGTATAAAATCACTTTTATAGTGCTGGCACGCTACATGCAGGTCATTTCAGAACGAATGATAAATGCTTATCCCAACCGGATAATCAACATTCATCACTCTTTCCTTCCGGCATTTGTGGGAGCGAAACCTTATCATGCTGCATTTGAACGTGGAGTGAAGATTATTGGAGCCACCAGCCACTATGTTACCACGGAGTTGGATGCCGGCCCTATCATAGAGCAGGATGTGGTGCGCATTACGCATAAGGACACTGTACAGGATTTGGTGAACAAAGGCAAGGATTTGGAAAAGATAGTGCTTTCCCGTGCCGTTCAGAAGCATATTGAACGCAAGGTGTTGGCATATAAGAATAAAACAGTAATATTTAATTGATGAATAATTGATAAAAGAAAATTCTTTGTTACTTTATCAGTTCTTTATTATCAATTCAATTGCAGGAATGAAGGTTGCAGTTATCAAATATAATGCGGGTAATATCCGTTCGGTGGATTATGCTTTGAAACGCTTGGGAGTAGAGGCAGTGATTACAGCGGATGAGGCTGTGCTACGTACGGCCGATAAGGTTATATTCCCCGGTGTGGGAGAGGCGGAAACTACTATGGTTTTTTTGCGCGCTGGTGGTATGGATAAACTGATAAAGGAGTTGCGTCAGCCGGTGTTAGGTATTTGTCTGGGTATGCAGCTGATGTGCCGCCACTCTGAAGAGGGAGATGTGGACTGCTTGGGTGTCTTTGATGCTGACGTAAAGCGTTTCATTTCGCAGAGGCACGAGGATAAAGTGCCTCATATGGGATGGAATACCATTGCTCAGACCAATAGCGGACTTTTTAAAGGGTTTACTAAAGAAGAGTTTGTTTATTTCGTACATAGTTTCTATGTGCCTGTTAATGATTGTACGGCAGCCGTGACGGATTACATTCATCCGTTCAGTGCTGCTTTGCATAAGGACAATTATTACGCCACACAGTTCCATCCCGAAAAGAGTGGAAGTGTGGGAGAGCGTATCTTGAGAAATTTTTTGGAACTGTAAATCGTCAAATTGTAAATAAAATGATAGAACTGATTCCCGCTATTGATATTATTGACGGAAAGTGTGTGCGTCTTTCCCAAGGTGATTATGACAGTAAAAAGGTGTACAACGAAAATCCTGTAGAAGTAGCTCTGGAATTGGAGGCTCATGGCATCCGCAGACTTCATGTAGTCGATTTGGACGGTGCGGCTTCCCATCACGTGGTAAACTACCGTATGTTGGAGCAGATTGCTGTGCGCACATCTCTTATTATAGATTTTGGAGGTGGGGTGAAGAGTGACGAAGATTTGGTAATAGCTTTTGAAAGCGGTGCACAGATGGTGACCGGTGGCAGCATTGCTGTGAAGAACCCCGAATTGTTCTGCAAGTGGCTGCGGATGTATGGTTCTGAAAAGATTATTCTTGGTGCTGATGTGAAAGAGTCTAAGATTGCTGTCAACGGTTGGAAAGACGAGAGTGGCTGCGAACTGTTTCCGTTCCTAAAATACTATGTGGAGGAAGGTGTCCGCAAAGTTATCTGTACCGATATTAGTTGCGATGGAATGTTGCAAGGACCATCGTTGGCGCTGTATAAGGATATATTGGAACAATATCCCGAACTCTACTTGATAGCTAGCGGAGGGGTGAGCTGTGCCGATGACATCCGTCAGTTGGAAGCCGTGGGTATACCTGCTGTTGTTTTCGGTAAGGCTCTGTACGAAGGTCGCATTACTTTCAAGGAACTGGAAAGCTTTGTTGATTGATACTGGATAATTGATAATTGGCAATAATAATAACTCATAACTTGAACTGCCGTGTTAGCAAAAAGAATCATTTCTTGCCTCGACATTAAGGATGGGCAGACTGTGAAAGGTACTAATTTTGTGAATCTCCGTCAAGCGGGCGATCCGGTAGAACTGGCGCGTGCTTATAGTGAGCAGGGTGCCGACGAATTGGTGTTTCTTGATATCACTGCCAGCTTTGAAGGTCGCAAGACTTTCACCGAATTGGTGAAGCGCATTGCCGCGAATATCAGTATTCCTTTTACTGTAGGCGGAGGCATCCATGAATTGGGCGACGTAGATAGGCTGCTGAATGCAGGTGCCGATAAAATCTCTATCAACTCCTCTGCAATCCGTCGTCCCGGATTGATAGACGAGATTGCAAAGAATTTCGGTTCGCAGGTGTGTGTGTTGGCTGTCGATGCTAAACAGACAGATAAAGGATGGCGGTGCTACTTGAACGGTGGTCGTGTGGAAACGGATAAGGAATTGTTCGCATGGACAAAAGAGGCTCAGGAACGTGGTGTAGGCGAGATTTTGTTCACTAGCATGAATCATGACGGTGTCAAGACCGGTTATGCCAATGAAGCGCTTTCCGACCTTGCCGACGGATTGTCTATCCCTATCATAGCATCGGGAGGAGCAGGTGCTAAAGAGCATTTCCGTGATGTTTTTTTGAATGGGAAAGCGGATGCTGCCTTGGCAGCTAGTGTTTTTCACTTCGGAGAAATTAAAATTCCCGAATTAAAATCGTATCTTTGTGCCCAAGGAATTGCGATGAGAAGATAATAACTCATAACTTAAAATAATGTTGAATTTTGATAAGATGAACGGACTTGTTCCGGCAATTATACAAGATGCAGATACCGCTAAGGTACTGATGCTTGGCTTCATGAACAAGGAAGCCTATGAGAAGACGGTAGAAACCGGGAAGGTGACTTTTTTCAGCCGTACCAAGAACCGCCTTTGGACAAAAGGCGAGGAGAGTGGAAATTTTTTGAATGTGGTTTCCATGAAGGAAGACTGTGACCGGGATACTTTGCTGATTCAGGTACATCCCATGGGGCCGGTTTGCCATATTGGTACGGATACCTGCTGGGGTGAGAAGAACGAACAGCCCGTAATGTTCTTGAAGTTGCTTCAAGATTTCATTAGCAAGCGTTATGACGAGATGCCTGAAGGTTCCTATACTACCAGCCTTTTTCAGTCCGGTGTAAACAAAATGGCACAGAAGGTGGGTGAGGAAGCTGTGGAAACAGTCATTGAGGCTTGCAACGGTACAGGTGAACGTCTGATTTATGAAGGAGCCGATTTGTTGTATCACCTCATCGTATTGCTTACGTTCAAAGGATATCGTATTGAAGATCTTGTGCGTGAATTGGAGGAACGACACAGTGCGACGTGGAAGAAGCACTGATAATTAATAATTAAAAATTAAACAGGGGGTGAGTGAAGCGCTGATAAAATATAAGGACGTAGAGATCCACCAGCAGGAGTTGTGCGTACTGAACGATGTGAATTTGGAACTTCACAAAGGGGAGTTTGTGTACTTGGTTGGTAAAGTGGGCTCCGGTAAGACGAGCCTGCTCAAGACTTTCTATGGCGAACTGGATATTGCATCGGGCGAGGCTGGAGTTTTAGGGTATGACATGCTCCATATTAAGCGTAAGCACATCCCGCAGTTGCGCCGTAAGCTGGGAATCATATTTCAGGATTTTCAGTTGCTGACAGATCGTACAGTGTACGATAACCTTGAATTTGTTCTTCGTGCCACCGGTTGGAAGAGTAAAGGAGAGATTAGGGATAAAATTGAAGAGGTATTGAACTTGGTGGGGATGAGCAACAAGGGATATAAGTTGCCCAATGAACTTTCGGGCGGTGAGCAGCAGCGCATTGTGATTGCGCGCGCAGTGCTCAACTCTCCGAAGATAATCCTTGCGGATGAACCTACCGGAAACCTTGATTCGGAAACCGGACATTCCATTGCAGAACTTCTGCACGGCATCAGTGAGGCCGGTGCATTGGTGGTGATGACCACGCACAATCTGCAATTGTTGCGTGAGTTTCCCGGCAGGGTGTACCGATGCGCAGACCATCTGATGACTGATGTTACAGCAGAATACGTCCCTGCAATAACTAATGATTAGTAGTTAAGTAGTTTTTCTGACTACTGGTTTTTATAAAGAACATAAATTAATGATAAAGCTCCGCAGCTATTGACTTGTAGCTCGTTGCTTGTAACTATAAACTAATTAATACAGGAACGAAAATGAAAGTTTTAAAGTTTGGAGGTACTTCAGTAGGTTCGGCTCAGCGAATGAAGGAAGTGGCTAAATTGATTACCGATGGTGAACGTAAGATTGTGGTTCTCTCTGCCATGTCGGGTACCACAAACACATTGGTTGAGATTTCGGATTATCTGTACAAGAAGAATCCGGAAGGTGCCAATGAGATTATCAACAAACTGGAGAGTAAATATTGCCAGCACATTGATGAACTCTTTGCTACTCCGGAGTATAAACAGAAAGGCTTGGAACTCATCAAATCTCATTTTGACTATATCCGTTCTTATACCAAAGACCTTTTTACTCTGTTTGAGGAGAAAGTGGTGTTGGCTGAGGGCGAGTTGATTTCCACCGCCATGATGAACTACTATCTGCAGGAATGTGGTGTGAAGTCTGTGTTGCTTCCGGCTTTAGAATATATGCGTACGGATAAGAATGCCGAACCCGATCCGGTCTATATCAAGGACAAACTCCAGATTCAGCTGGAACTGTACTCGGATGCTGAGATTTACATCACTCAGGGTTATATCTGTCGCAACGCCTACGGCGAGATAGATAATCTGCAGCGTGGTGGAAGCGACTATACGGCTTCACTGATTGGTGCTGCCATTGACGCTTCCGAAATCGAGATTTGGACGGATATAGACGGCATGCATAACAACGACCCACGTATTGTGGACAAGACTGCACCAGTACGTCATTTGCACTTCGAAGAGGCCGCAGAGTTGGCGTACTTTGGTGCTAAGATTTTGCACCCTACTTGCATTCAGCCTGCCAAGTATGCTAATATTCCTGTCCGCCTGCTCAATACAATGGACCCTACTGCTCCGGGTACGCTGATTTCCAACGATACAGAGAAGGGTAAGATTAAGGCGGTGGCTGCCAAGGATAATATTACAGCCATCAAGATAAAATCCAGCCGGATGTTGCTTGCTCACGGATTTCTGCGTAAGGTTTTTGAGATATTCGAAAGCTACCAGACTTCCATTGATATGATTTGTACCTCAGAAGTGGGTGTGTCTGTATCTATTGACAATGTGAAGCATCTCAATGAAATTCTGGATGACTTGAAGAAGTATGGCACAGTGACAGTGGACAAGGATATGTGCATCGTCTGTGTAGTAGGTGACCTCGAATGGGAGAATGTCGGTTTCGAAGCTAAAGCGTTGGATGCCATGCGCGACATACCAGTACGTATGATTTCTTTTGGTGGCAGTAACTATAATATTTCTTTCCTTATCCGAGAGTGCGACAAGAAAGTAGCGTTGCAGTCACTCAGCAATGCGTTGTTCAACGGAGAAGAACAATAATAAGAGAACCGCATAAACCAAAGCGCTTTTACTTTGTTGATAAATGCGCTTTTTTAACTGAACAAGGATTATAAAAGTTATGAAAGGAACATTCCCCATCAATAAATTCCGCGAATTGCGTACTCCCTTCTATTACTACGATACAAAGGTTTTGCGTGATACGCTTTCTCATATTCGTACGGAAGTGGCGAAGTATGGTAATTATTCAGTGCATTATGCAGTGAAGGCTAATGCCAATCCCAAGGTGCTTGCTATTATCCGCGAGAACTGTTTGGGTGCCGACTGCGTAAGCGGCGGTGAAATCCGTGCGGCCATTAAGGCTGGTTTTCCTACCGATAAGATTGTTTTTGCCGGGGTCGGTAAGGCTGATTGGGAAATTAATCTGGGATTGGATTATGACATTTTTTGCTTTAATGTGGAATCTGTTCCCGAATTGGAGATTATTAATGAGCTGGCTGCTGCCAAAGGCAAGATAGCTAACGTAGCTTTTCGTATCAATCCCAATGTAGGTGCCCATACTCATGCTAATATTACCACTGGGTTAGCCGAGAATAAGTTCGGTATCAGCATGCAGGATATGAATCACGTGATAGATATGGCGCATGATATGAAAAACTTGAGATTCATTGGGTTACACTTTCATATTGGTTCCCAAATATTGGATATGGGGGATTTCGTAGCTTTGTGTAACCGCATCAATGAGTTGCAGGATAAGCTGGAAGCTCGTCATATCCGTATTGAGCATGTGAATGTAGGGGGAGGATTGGGCATTGATTACGGTCACCCTAACCGTCAGTCGATACCTGATTTTAAAAGTTATTTCGAGACTTATAACAGTCATCTAAAACTTCGTCCTCACCAGACGCTCCATTTCGAACTGGGACGTGCGGTAGTGGGACAGTGCGGTTCATTGATTTCGCAGGTGCTTTATGTAAAGCAGGGTACCAATAAGCAGTTTGCTATCTTGGATGCAGGCATGACGGATTTGATTCGTCCGGCACTTTACCAAGCGTTTCATAAGATAGAGAATATTACTTCAGATGCACCAGTCCAGACTTATGATGTGGTAGGTCCTATCTGCGAGTCTTCCGATGTATTCGGCAAGGCCATTGATTTGAATGGTGTGAAACGTGGTGACTTTATTGCCCTCCGTTCGGCAGGTGCTTATGGTGAGATTATGGCTTCAGGTTATAATTGCCGCGAGCTACCTCAAGGGTATACTTCGGACGAATTGGTATAGATAGGTTAAAGGCGTGTGTCATAGTTGATGAGATATTTATCCTATACTATGTGTACTGTTTTTATATAAAAAATGTTATTGCGTGAACAACTTTTAAGGTTTCTTGTTATTTTTGTAATGATTTCAATTTAAATAAATACGATTATGATTACAGAAAAATTACAGAATGCAATTAATGAGCAGATTACAGCCGAAATGTGGTCTTCCAACCTTTATTTGGCAATGTCTTTCTATATGGAAAAAGAAGGTTACAATGGTATGGCTTGCTGGTTGAAGAAACAAGCTTCTGAAGAAAAAGCTCATGCTTGCGAAATGGCTTCTTATATTATCAAGCGTGGCGGTAAGGCTAAATTGGATAAGATTGATGTTGTTCCCAATGATTTTGGTACTCCGTTGGAAGTGTTCGAGCAGGTTTATGAACACGAATGCCGTGTTTCAAAGATGATTGATACATTGGTGGATGTCGCTGCTGCAGAAAAAGATAAGGCTACACAAGACTTCCTTTGGGGATTCGTACGTGAGCAGGTAGAAGAAGAAGCTACTGCTGCTGGCATTGTGGATATGATGAAGAAAGCTGGTATTAACGGAATCTTCTTTGTTGATGTGAAGTTGGGAGAACGCAAATAAGAAATGACAAAAAAATCCCGCGACTGATTAGTCGCGGGATTTTTTGTTTAGTTATGAGTTATTTGCTTGCAACATACAAAAAACATCAATAAATAACTCATTTCAGTATTCCGAGCTCTTTCCCTACCTTAATAAATGCAGCAATACATTTGTCCAGATGTTCCTTTTCATGTCCGGCAGAGATTTGTACGCGGATGCGTGCCTGGTCTTTGGGAACTACGGGATAGTAGAAGCCGGTGACGTAGATGCCTTCTTCCTGCATGCGGGCAGCATAAATTTGGGAAAGTTTGGCATCATATAGCATGACGGCACAGATGGCACTTTGTGTCGGTTTGATGTCAAAACCGGCAGCAGTCATCTTGTCGCGGAAATAATTCACGTTTTCTACTAGTTTATTATGAAGTGTATTGTTCTCTTTCAGCATTTTGAATACTTCGAGGCTGGCACCGATAATACCCGGAGCCAATGAGTTGGAGAAGAGATACGGACGGCTACGTTGGCGCAATAAATCGATAATTTCCTTGCGTCCGGTAGTGAATCCGCCCAAAGCACCGCCAAAAGCTTTGCCCAAAGTACCAGTATAAATGTCTACACGTCCATAGGTGCCGTATTGCTCACTCACACCATGTCCTGTGGGGCCTACCACACCGGCAGAGTGTGATTCATCCACCATGACTAGTGCGTCATATTTCTCGGCAAGGTCACAAATCTGGTCCATCGGAGCAACGTTGCCGTCCATGGAGAATACTCCGTCTGTAACAACGATGCGGAAACGCTGTGCCTGGGCTTCTTGCAGGCATCTTTCCAGGTCGGCCATATCGGCATTGGCATAGCGATAGCGTTTGGCTTTGCAGAGACGCACGCCGTCAATGATGGAAGCATGGTTCAGGGAGTCCGAGATGATGGCGTCTTCTTCGGTGAAGAGGGGCTCGAACACACCACCATTGGCGTCGAAACAAGCGGCATAAAGAATGGTGTCTTCAGTTTTGAAGTAGTCGGAGATGGCTGCTTCCAGTTCCTTATGGATGTCCTGCGTTCCGCAGATGAAGCGTACGGATGACATGCCGTATCCACGGCGTTCCATAATTTTCTGAGCGGCGGCAATCAGCCGCGGGTGGTTGGACAGTCCCAAGTAATTGTTGGCACAGAAGTTTAATACTTCTTTGCCTTTTACGGTGATAGCAGCTTGTTGTGCATTCTCAATCAGTCGTTCCTCCTTGTAGAGTCCGGCTTCTTTTATTTCAGCAAGAGTTTTGCTGAGATGGTCTTTCATTTTACCGTACATAGCATTTTATTTTTTAGGTAATACATTTTTTCTACAAAGAACATCATTTTCTTGGAATAAACAATAACAATATGGCAGAAATATGAAAAAAAAGTTTGTATATTTGCAGCATTTATAATAACAAAACCTTATAAATAACTCGTTATGAAGAATATTTTGGTAATTGGAGCTACTGGGCAAATTGGATCGGAACTCACGCTGGAGTTGCGTAAACGTTATGGAGACGATCATGTTGTAGCCGGATACATTCCGAGTGCTATGCCCAAGGGAGAATTGAAAGCATCTGGTCCTTCGGCCATTGCCGACGTGACAGACCGTCAGTCAATCGAGGTGGTGGTGCGTCAGTTTAAGATTGATACAATCTACAATTTGGCAGCTTTGCTATCGGTAGTTGCCGAAAGCCGTCCGGCTATGGCTTGGAAAATCGGTATCGACGGATTGTGGAATGTGCTGGAAGTGGCGCGCGAGTACAATTGTGCAGTGTTTACCCCGAGTTCCATCGGTTCATTTGGTGAAGCTACACCTCACGTGAAGACACCGCAAGACACTATTCAGCGTCCGCGTACTATGTATGGCGTGACAAAAGTGACGACTGAATTGTTGAGTGACTATTACTATACAAAATATGGTGTAGATACACGCTCGGTACGTTTTCCGGGAATCATTTCGAACGTGACTCCTCCGGGTGGCGGCACTACGGATTATGCAGTAGATATTTTCTACTCTGCTGTGAAGGGAGATAAATTCGTATGTCCGGTGAAGGCTGGTACCTATATGGATATGATGTATATGCCCGATGCGCTGAATGCAGCCATCTCGCTGATGGAAGCTGCACCAGCAAGGCTGAAGCACCGTAACGCCTTCAACATCGCTTCCATGAGTTTTGACCCGGAGCAGATTTATCAGGAAATTAAGAAGCATGTGCCCGGTTTTGAAATGGTATACGAGATTGATCCGTTGAAGCAGGCTATTGCTGACAGTTGGCCCGATTCTTTGGATGATTCTTGTGCACGCGAGGAATGGGACTGGATGCCGCAGTATGATTTGGAATCTATGACTGTAGATATGCTTGAGAAGTTGAAGGCTAAATTAAACAAGTGATCGTAAGTGGTCTGCAACGAATGAAAAAACTTTTATTGGGATTCTTGTTATTCGCCTTTTTGGTTTCGTGCGGAAACAAAAAGGCGAAAATGAATCCCTTTATTACCATTACGGAAATGGTAGATTCGGTCGGTCAAAAGGCCGATACGCTGCAGGAAGCAGAAGTGGAGGAAGAACTGAAGCCAATGGAAGCAGACGAGCTGTTTGATGACTTTGTCTTCAATTATGCTTCGGATGATGTTCTTCAAAAGCAGAGGACAGTATTTCCTTTACCCTATTATAATCGTGATACTCCGTCGAAAATAGAGGAAAACTTTTGGAAGCACGATTATCTTTTTGCTAAGCAGAACTATTACACCTTGCTTTTTGATAAGGAAGAGGATATGGACATGGTGGGCGATACTACTCTGACATCGGTACAAGTGGAGTGGATTTTCTTGAAAACGCGTGTGATGAAGCGTTATTATTTTGAGAAGAAGCGGGGAATGTGGATGCTCGAGGCCATCAATTTGCGCGAGATGGAGAAAGATGAAAATGAAGACTTCGTGGAATTCTATACCCATTTTGTGACGGACAGTGTATATCAGAGCAAGCATATCAGCCATCCGCTACAATTCATCACCATAGATCCTGATGATGAGTTCTCTATCTTAGAAACTACCTTGGATGTAGAACAGTGGTACGCTTTCCGTCCGATAATGCCTACCGACAGATTGTCTAATATCAATTATGGACAGAAGAATGAGGATTTGTCAGATACCAAAATATTGAAGGTGAATGGTATAGGAAACGGATACTCCAATATCTTTTATTTTCGCAAACGGACTAAGGGATGGGAGCTGTACAAGTATGAAGACACAAGCATTTAAAATAAGGAGAGAGGGCTTGAAGAAGATACCCAATACATTTGGAATTGATGTTACTGCTGCAAGATTGTTGGAATACAGTTCGGAGGATGAACTGCGGGAATTGATTGCGGCAGGACATGTTATTGCGCCTTGGCTACATATTGGTGGAGGGAGCAATCTGCTTTTTATTAAGGATTATGAAGGTACAGTGCTGCATTCATGCATTGGTGGTTTGGAAGTGACTTCGGAGGATGAGGAATGCGTGTCGGTGCGTGTGGGTGCCGGTGTGATATGGGACGATTTTGTGGCTTACTGTGTGGAGCGACATTGGTATGGTGTTGAGAACCTTTCGCTGATACCAGGTGAGGTAGGGGCAAGCGCAGTACAGAATATTGGTGCCTATGGCGTGGAAGTAAAAGACTTGATAACTTCCGTGGAAACCATAAACATAGCAGGGGAGAAGCGTATCTACGGGGTGGACGAATGCAGCTACTCCTACAGAAAGAGCTTGTTTAAGCAACCGGAGATGAAGACTGTGTTTGTGACTTATGTGAACTTCTGTCTAAGTAAACGTGAACATTATACATTGGATTATGGTACTATCCGGGAGGAACTGGAGAAATATCCGGTGCTGAATTTGGAAACTTTGCGCCGTGTGATTATAGACATCCGTCAAATCAAGTTGCCTGATCCGAAGGTGCTGGGCAATGCGGGTAGTTTTTTTATGAATCCTATTGTGCCGCGTCAGCAGTTCGAGTCTTTGCAGCAGGAATATCCGGATATGCCTCACTATGATGTGGATGCCGGCTGGGTAAAGGTACCGGCTGCCTGGATGATAGACCGGTGTAATTGGAAAGGCAAAGCGCTTGGGCCTGCTGCAGTGCACGACCGGCAGGCATTGGTACTGGTGAATTTGGGTGGTGCTACGGGAGCGGATATTGTTGCTCTTTCGGATGCCGTGCGGGCTTCTGTCCGCGAGAAATTCGGCATTGACATTTACCCGGAAGTTTGTTTGATTTAATGATAGTTGATAATGGGGAGACTCAGAATCTTAGGAAGTGGAACTTCGACAGGTGTGCCTGAGATAGGTTGTACTTGTCCAGTCTGCACTTCTACTGACCCGCGGGACAACCGCTTGCGTGCATCATCCTTGCTGCATACAGATGATGCGGTAATATTGATAGACTGTGGCCCTGACTTCAGGGAACAGATGTTGAGTGCTTCTTCTTTTGAGAAGATAGACGGTGTACTTGTGACACACGAACATTATGATCATGTGGGCGGTCTGGATGATTTGCGCCCGTTCGGCCGTTTTGCTGATATCCCTATTTATTCCAATGCCTACACTATTGCCCATCTACGGGCAAGGATGCCTTACTGTTTTGTAGATAAAGTATATCCGGGAATTCCGCGTATCTATTTGCAGGAAGTGGAAGCGGGGCAAGCGTTCCACATCAATCGGACGGAGGTGTTGCCCCTACGGGTGATGCACGGCAGGCTTCCCATTCTGGGTTACCGTATTGGTGGTCGTGTGGGATATATCACGGATATGCACACGATGCCTGAGGAATCTTATGAACAATTGAAGGACTTGGACGTTTTGGTAATTAATGCTTTACGACCAGAACCGCATCCTACACACCAGAATATTTCGGAGGCGTTGAAGGCAGCTGGACGTATTGGCGCTAAAGAAACCTATTTTATCCATATGAGCCATCATGCAGGGCTTCATGCCGACATCGAAAAGCAGCTACCACCTCATGTACACTTTGCCTACGATGGACTTGAAATAGATTTCTAAACTTTTTGAAACATTTGTTTTGCTTTATTAGTGGAAAATGTTATTTTTGCCAAAAGTTGACGAATAAATGCCATGAAACTCCGACTCCTCATACAGATAGCTGTCGTTGTGTCCATAGTACTGCTATGTGCCGGTTTTGGCGTGTATTCTTTCCTGCGGTTGAATTCAGTGGAGAAACAGCAGGATTTCAATCTTTATACTTTGGTGCCGCAAGATGCCATAGCCATACTCGAAACCGACCGTATGGCAGATTTCGTGAAAGATATCAATGAACTGAATTGCAGCAAAGACAATCATTTTCTATATGTATCGGAGCTTTTCGTTTACTTGAAGAAGTATTTGTATACTTTGGTGGAGGATACTCCGCATGGACTGAGTAAACAGATGAACAAGATGCTGATTAGCTTTCACGAGCCGGATACACCAATGAACCAAGTGTTGTATTGCAGTTTGGGTTCAGGTGATTATGAGTTGGTAGAGTCTTTTGTGGGGAAATACTGCTCCAGTTCGTTTCCTTCCAAGTATTTCGATTATAAGGGAGAGGAGATACGTATCTATCCTATGGCAGACGGTCGTTTCCTGGCTGCCTACTTCACTCCCGATTTCCTGGTTGTAAGTTTTCAGAAGCGTTTGATAGAGCATGTGATTGATGTGCGGCGGAGCAAAAAGTCCCTGATGCACCTCTCCTCTTTCCGTGTTATGCATGCGGGGAAGCACAACAATGTGGCTGCCACAGTCTATGTACGTATGAAAGGAGTGGATATGGGGAAACCTACGGACGGTATCCGTTCGCAGACGCGATTGGGCAGTTGGGCAGAGTTTGACATGAAGTTCAACGAAGATGCCATCTATTGCTCTGGTATCAGCCATGGGGCGGATTCCACACAGACGTTTATCAATGCCTTGCGGGTGCAACAGCCGGTGGAGGACGGATTTTCCGGGGCTCTGCTTCCTTCTTCCACTTTCTTTTACAATCGATGGGCAATGTCTGACAGAAATACCTGGTTTGGTTTCACTGCTAGTCAGGAGTATGCTAAGGCCACCTATTCAAATTATATCAAGCAGCACGACGAAGAGTGGATTGCTTACTTGAATGAGCATGCGGGCGAAAGTGTGATGTCTTGCTTGTTTCAGCCGAAAGACATGTTGTGTAAGCTGCCTTGCGCCGTGATGTGTATTCCTCTCAAGGATGAGTTGGCGGCAGAACGTGGCTTGCAGTCTCTGCTTTACAGTACTCCCAAGGAAGAGGATGCTCCGTTTATGCCGAAGGTGGTTTCAAATAATTCGTTGTATCCCAAAGCAAGGAGATTCCTTAAATATGTGCTGCCCCGTAATACGCTGCTCACCCAGTTGACGGGTATCACAGAGTCTGCCCTTTATACCTTTGCCTGCTTCTATCGGGGTAACCTGTTGCTGGCTCCCGATGCACTGAGCCTTTCGGCCTATATTGAGGCGGTGGAGAGTGGAGATGTGCTAGACGGAACGCCGATGTACGAAGAGGGTATCGGCAGCCTTTCACCCATATATAATTTTGTGATGATGGCGGATATGGAGATGATGCTGAGTCAGCCGGAAACGTATGTACGTCTGATACCGAACTTTTTCTTCCGCCAATCCAACTTCTTTCGTAACTTCATGCTTGCAATACAGTTCACTTGTACAGAAGGAGTGGTTTATCCGAATATAGTATTGCTTTATAAAGGGTGATTAGTCAGATATACTATAGAGTGTTGAGAGATAATAAGCACAAGGGAAGTCAAAATACGCATTCACCACAGAATTCACAGATTAGCACATTTCTTTATTAATTCTAAAGCAATCTGCGTTAATTTGTGCAATCTGTGGTGAATTATGACATTATTCTTAGAATGGCAGGTCATCCTTTGCATCTCCTGCGAGGAATTCCGGTGCAGCAGTGGGAGCCGGCGGCGGAACGGGAGCGCCCGGTGTGGGTGCGGCAGTGCTTACACGTTCTACTTTCCATGCACGAATACTATTGAACCAACGGTCTTGCCATTGGCGTGCGTCTACATCAAAAGATACTGTCAACTCTTCGCCCATCTGAATATTAAACTGTTCGATTTTGTCCGCTCCAAAAACGTCAAAACACATTTTACGCGGATATTGGCCATGATCTTCAATCACATATTCTTGTGATTTCCATTCGTTACCTGACCTAGAAACTCCGCCTCTGGGCTGGAGTATAGCGATGATTTTTCCTGTAAATTCCATTGTTCTCTTTTTAAATGATGCGGCGAAGTTACGATTTTTTAGGAATATGAGACGAATATTCGGCTGTTTTTTCTTTGTATTTCTTTGTTGTAGGGAATTCTTTTTTTAACTTTGTCCGTCTGTTTGAGACACTAGCAAAATAAAAAACTTAAATATACAGAAGATATGAAATTTATCGTTTCGAGTACTGCGCTTTCCAGTCATTTACAGGCTATCAGCCGCGTGATTAATTCGAAGAATGCGCTGCCTATTTTGGATTGTTTCCTCTTTGAACTGCAAGACGGAACTTTGTCTGTTACTGTTTCTGATAGTGAAACGACGATGGTCACTACTGTGGAAGTGAATGAAAGTGATATGGACGGTCGTTTTGCCGTCACAGCCAAAACCCTTTTGGACGCTTTGAAGGAAATTCCCGAACAACCGTTGACTTTTGAAATCAATACGGATTCCCTTGAAATCACGGTACAGTATCAGAACGGTAAATACAGTCTGATGGGTCAGAATGCAGACGAGTTTCCGCAGTCTGCCATGTTGGGTGACAATGCCGTACGTGTGGAAATGGATGCACAAGTATTGCTGGGTGGTATCAACCGTGCTGTGTTTGCCACGGCTGATGACGAACTTCGTCCCGTGATGAACGGTATCTATTTCGATATCACAACGGAGGATATCACGATGGTGGCATCAGACGGTCATAAACTGGTGCGTTGCAAGACACTGGCTGCCAAGGGCAACGAGCGTGCCGCCTTTATCCTGCCCAAGAAGCCGGCTTCGCTGATGAAGAACCTGCTACCGAAGGAACAAGGCATGGTGACTATTGAGTTCGACGAACGTAACGCTGTGTTCACACTCGAAAGCTACCGCATGGTGTGCCGCCTTATTGAAGGGAGATATCCAAACTACAATTCTGTGATTCCGCAGAACAATCCTTATAAAGTGACGGTAGATCGCCTGCAACTGCTCGGTGCTTTGCGTCGTGTGTCCATCTTCTCTTCGCAGGCAAGCAGCCTTATCAAGTTGCGCATGAAGGAGAATCAGATTGTCATCTCTGCACAGGACATCGACTTCTCTACATCGGCTGAAGAAACGCTGGTTTGCCAGTATGCGGGCAATCTGATGAGCATCGGTTTCAAGTCCACTTTCCTGATTGACATTCTGAATAATATTTCTGCCGATGAAATTGCTATCGAACTGGCAGATCCTTCACGTGCAGGTGTCATCATCCCGGTAGAACAGGAAGAGAACGAAGACTTGCTGATGTTGCTGATGCCGATGATGCTGAATGACTGATGAATATTACAATCGGATTATGAGTTACGAGCTACAAGTGGCTGCGCAATTATGCCGCACGGTACTTGTAGCTCGTGGCTTGTAATTCAAACTTATAATTTATAGCTCACATAGCCAGAGCTTATAAAACGAAAAAACAATGAAATTGAATCTGAAAAATCCGATAGTCTTTTTTGATTTGGAGACTACGGGTACCAATATCAATTCAGACCGAATTGTCGAAATCTGTTACCTAAAGGTATATCCCAACGGGAATGAGGAGTCCAAAACCATGCGTATCAATCCCGAAATGCCCATTCCTGCCGAAGCATCTGCCGTTCATGGCATCTACGATGCCGATATAGCTGACTGCCCCACATTCAAGGAAGTGGCGCGCAATATAGCCAATGACATTGAAGGATGCGACTTGGCTGGCTTCAACTCCAACCGTTTTGATATCCCTGTCCTGGCGGAAGAGTTCCTTCGTGCCGGTGTGGACATTGACATGAGCCGCCGCAAGTTTGTGGACGTGCAGGTCATTTTCCACAAGATGGAGCAACGCACGTTGTCTGCCGCCTATAAATTCTATTGTGGCAAGAATCTGGAAGATGCTCATACGGCAGAGGCCGACACACGTGCCACTTACGAGGTGCTGATGTCGCAGTTGGACCGTTATCCGGAGTTGCAGAATGACGTGGCTTTCCTTGCCGACTATTCCAGCTTCAACAAGAATGTGGACTTTGCGGGCCGTATGGTCTACGATGAAAAAGGGGTGGAAGTATTCAATTTCGGCAAGTATAAGGGTATGTCGGTATCCGATGTTCTGAAACGTGATCCCGGCTATTACAGCTGGATTTTGAACAGTGATTTTACTTTGAATACCAAAGCTACGCTGACTAGAATACGTCTGCATGAAATAACTCAGAAATAAATGGCAAATATACTGAAAGGGAAGAAAATAGTATTAGGCATTACGGGCAGCATTGCCGCCTATAAAGCATGCTATATTATTCGCGGACTGATTAAGCGTGGTGCAGAGGTGCAGGTGGTCATTACATCTGCCGGTAAGGAATTCATTACCCCCATCACGCTCTCTGCCCTCACCGGTAAACCGGTCATCAGTGAGTTCTTTGCACAGCGCGATGGCACCTGGAACAGCCATGTGGACTTGGGGTTGTGGGCAGATGCCATGCTGATTGCTCCGGCAACGGCTTCTACCATTGGTAAGATGGCAAATGGTGTGGCAGACAATATGCTGATTACTACTTATCTCTCTGCCAAAGCTCCGGTATTTGTGGCACCTGCCATGGACTTAGATATGTACGCCCATCCTTCCACCCAAAAGAATCTGGATATACTCCGCTCTTATGGAAACCATATTATAGAACCCGCTACGGGAGAACTCGCCAGCCATCTGGTGGGGAAAGGCCGTATGGAGGAGCCGGAGAATATCATCTGCCATCTGGAGATGTACTTTGCTGCCAAAGAGGGAGACCTGATGGGTAAGACAGTGATGATAACCGCAGGGCCTACTTATGAGAAGATAGACCCGGTGCGCTTCATCGGCAACTATTCTTCCGGTAAGATGGGATTTGCCTTGGCAGACGAATGCGCTGCAAGGGGAGCCAAGGTGATACTGATTACCGGTCCGGTACAGCAGACCACTTACTTTCCGATGTACCAATACCATGTGGTAGAGTCGGCGCGGGAGATGTTCGATGCTGCATCCGCAGCCTTCGTCCATGCCGATGTCGCCATCTTGACAGCTGCTGTGGCAGACTATACTCCCGAACAAGTTGCTGATGAAAAAATCAAACGCGAAAAGACCGGGGAGATGAGTTTGAACTTGAAGCCTACCCGTGACATAGCCGCTTTCTTAGGTAATCTGAAGAACGATACGGCGTCCCGTCGACGTCTTCTCGTAGGCTTTGCCCTTGAGACTCATAACGAGCAGATGAATGCGGAAGACAAGCTCAACCGCAAGAATCTGGACTTCATCGTGCTGAACTCCTTGAACGACAAGGGGGCTGGTTTTCGTTGCGATACCAATAAAATCAGTATTATAGATTGCCATGGAAAGACGGACTACCCATTGAAGTCCAAGGCTGAAGTGGCTGCCGACATCGTGGACCGTCTGGTGAAGGAATTGACTTTGAAATAGTAAATAGTAAATTTTCCAATCGTAAATATCCTTATGTTGCGTTCGCTTTACATACAGAATTATGCACTTATTGAAAAGCTCGATATCAGCTTCAGTAGCGGTTTCTCGGTGATAACGGGTGAGACCGGTGCTGGAAAATCCATTATTCTAGGTGCCATCGGTCTGCTACTGGGGCAGCGTGCCGACGTGAAGGCCATTCGTGTGGGAGCATCTAAGTGCATCATCGAGGCCCGTTTTGATATTTCCGCTTACAGTATGCAGCTCTTTTTTGAGGAGAATGAGCTGGAGTACGAGGAAGAATGCATCTTGCGTCGCGAGGTGTCCGCTTCGGGCAAGAGCAGGGCATTCATCAATGATACACCTGCTTCATTGGCTCAGATGAAGGAATTGGGAGAGTTACTGATTGACGTGCATTCCCAGCATCAGAACCTTTTGCTGAACAAGGAGGGATTTCAGTTGAATGTACTAGACATCCTGTCGCATAATGAAGAGGCCTTGTCTGCTTATCAGAATATCTTCGGAGAGTGGAAGGAGGCACAGCAGGATTTGGAAGCCCTTGTTGCTCGTGCCAACCAAGACAAGTCAGACGAAGACTATATTCGTTTCCAACTGGAACAGTTGGAAGAGGCACACTTGTCTGTCGGTGAGCAAGAGGAGCTGGAGCAAGAGGCAGATACGCTGAGCCATGCGGAAGAGATAAAGGCCGGACTCTATCGGGTAGGGCAGACGCTCTACTCGGATGAAGGCGGCTTGTTGTCCGGGTTGAAGGAATGCTTGAATACAATGCTTGGCTTGCAGAGGGTTTATCCGGTTGCCGGAGAACTTGCCGAACGCATGGAAAGCACTTATATCGAGCTGAAGGATATTTCGCAGGAAGTGTCGGATAAGGAGGATGAAATAGAATTCAACCCCGAACGTCTGGAGGAAGTAAACGAACGTCTGAATCTGATTTATACGCTTCAACAGAAGCATCGCGTTGCTACTGTCGGCGAACTTCTGACGCTGACGGATGAGTATACCGCGAAACTCTCCGCCATTACTTCGTCCGACGAGCGCATTGAGGAGCTGAAAGCGCGTTGTGACGCTTTATATAATAAGGTGAAAAAGCAGGCTGTCGTCCTCACCAAGGCGCGTATTGCCGCTGCTTGCGAAGTGGAGAAGCAGATGGCTGCGCGGCTGATACCGTTGGGCATGCCCAATGTCCGTTTTCAAGTAGAGATAGGTGTCCGCAAGGAGCCGGGCATACATGGGGCGGATACTGTGAACTTCTTGTTCTCTGCGAATAAGAACGGGGCATTGCAAAGCATCTCCTCTGTAGCTTCGGGTGGTGAAATAGCCCGCGTCATGCTCTCCATTAAAGCAATGATAGCTGGTGCTGTCAAGCTCCCCACCATTGTATTCGACGAAATAGATACCGGAGTTTCCGGCGAGATAGCCGACCGCATGGCAGATATCATGCAGGAGATGGGTGAGCAGGACCGCCAGGTAATCAGCATCACCCATCTGCCTCAGATTGCTGCCCGCGGACGCGCCCATTACAAGGTGTACAAGCAGGACAACGAGACGGAAACAAACAGCCATATCCGTCGTTTGACCGACGACGAACGGGTGGAAGAAATAGCCCACATGTTGAGTGGCGCTAAGTTGACCGAAGCAGCATTGAATAATGCTAGGGCGTTGATGGAAGTAGCAAATAGTAAATAGTAAATTGTTAAATAGTAAATAACTACATGGTTGATAACAGTGAAATGATTTTCGGCATCCGTGCCGTGATTGAAGCCATTCAGGCAGGAAAAGAGATAGACAAGATATTGGTAAAGAAGGACATTCAGAGTGATTTGTCAAAAGAGTTGTTTGCTGTCTTGAAAGGGACTTTGATACCGGTACAGCGCGTTCCGTTGGAACGCATCAACCGCGTGACGCGTAAGAATCACCAGGGAGTAATTGCTTTCATCTCTTCAGTTACTTACCAGAAGACGGAAGATCTGGTACCCTTCCTTTTCGAGCAAGGCAAGAATCCTCTGTTTGTGATGCTTGATGGCATCACGGATGTCCGTAATTTCGGTGCCATTGCCCGTACTTGCGAGTGCGCGGCGGTAGATGCCGTGATTATCCCTGCACGGAACAGTGTGTCTGTCAACGCAGATGCCATGAAAACCTCGGCAGGAGCTTTGCACACCCTGCCCGTTTGCCGCGAACACAGCCTGAAAGAGACCTTGCAATTCCTCAAGAACAGTGGCTTTCATATTGTGGCGGCCACAGAGAAGGGCGATTATGACTATACCAAAGCCGACTATACCGGTCCGATGTGCATCATTATGGGTGCCGAAGACAAAGGGGTGTCCTATGACAACCTGGCGTTGTGTGACGAGTGGGTGAAGATTCCTATGTTGGGAACTATCGAGTCCCTCAATGTTTCCGTTGCGGCCGGTATTTTGATTTATGAAGCGGTGAAACAAAGAACCAACTAAGATATGAAAAAGAAACTGCTGTTAATGCTCACTCTCTGTTTATTGGCTCAGTGGAGTGTGGCGCAAGCCCCGAAGTGGGTAGACAAAGCCAAACGTGCCGTTTTCTCGGTGGTGACCTACGACCGGAACGATAAAATACTGAATACCGGAAACGGTTTTTTTGTCACTGAAGATGGTGTTGCACTTTCTGACTATACCTTGTTCAAAGGCGCCCAACGTGCCGTTGTGGTGGGCTCGGACGGGGCTCAGATGCCGGTGGAGGCCATTATGGGAGCCGATGACATGTACGATGTTGTCAAGTTCCGTGTCGGTATTTCTGGAAAGAAAGTCACGGCACTCACTTTGGCTGCTGTGGCTCCGGCTGTCGGTGCGGATGTATATCTGCTACCTTATTCCACCCAGAAGGACCGTTCCTTCACTGCCGGGAAAGTAAAGGAAGCTGATAAGATTTCCGGTAATTATTCCTATTATACGCTTGATATGCGTCTGAAGGACAAGATGGTGAGTTGTCCGCTGATGACTATGGACGGGCAAGTTTTCGGTCTGGCGCAGAAGTCCTCTGGACAAGATACGGCTACCATCTGCTATGCCATCGATGCCAATTTTGCCATGTCGCAGAATATATCCGCATTGTCTTATGGAGATATGTCATTGAAGGGTATCGGTATCAAGAAGGCGTTGCCCGATACCGAAGAACAGGCTTTGGTGTTCCTTTACATGGCTTCTTCCCAATTGTCTCCGGAGAAGTATATGGAGATTCTGAACGATTTCATTGCACAATATCCTGCCAGTGCCGACGGTTATCTGCGCCGTGCTTCCCAGCAGCTGTTCATGTCCCGTGAAGATGATTCCATGGATAAGGTTGCCACAGACGTAGACAAGGCTTTGGAAGTTGCCGCAAAGAAGGATGATGTATATTACAACCGGGCTAAGATAATCTATAATTATGTATTGGGTAAGCCCGAAAAGACCTATAAGGACTGGTCGCTCGACAAGGCTCTGGACGAAGTACGGAAAGCAATAGCCATTGACGAACTTCCGGTTTATGTCCAGTTGGAGGGTGACATCCAGTTTGCTAAGCAGGACTATCCGTCGGCGTTTGCCAGCTATGATAAAGTGAACAAGACTGTTCTGGTATCTCCGGCTACCTTTTTCAGCGCTGCCAAGACCAAAGAACTGATGCAGGCGCCTGCCGAAGAGGTACTGGCTCTGATGGACAGCTGTGTGACCCGTTTTACTCAGCCCTATACGGAGGAAGCCGCCCCTTACTTACTGGAGCGTGCACAAGCCCGTATGAATGCAGGCCAGGCGCGCAATGCCATGCTGGATTATGACGCCTATTACAATGCCGTGAACGGTAAGGTGAACGACATGTTCTACTATTACCGTGAGCAGGCTGCCTTGAAGGCCAAGCAATATCAGCGTGCGCTTGATGATATGGCGAAGGCTATCGAGTTGAATCCGGAGGATTTGACTTACCGTGCCGAACTGGCAGTGGTGAATCTTCGCGTGGGACGCTACGAAGAGGCGTTGAATGTGTTGAAGGTTGCCTTGGAGAAAGACCCCCAATATGCTGAGGGCTATCGTCTGATGGGCATTGCCCAGCTGCAGATGAAGAAGGACAAGGAAGCTTGTGCCAGCTTTGCCAAGGCAAAGGAATTGGGTGACCCCAATGTGGATGCCTTGATTGAGAAGCATTGCAAGTAAAGGGAGGAGATAGAATAAAGGCTCTGCTAAAGCAGAGCCTCTGTTTTGGGGAACTCCCCAAGTTAAATGAGTTAAGTCTAGGTATAATAGGTTATGAGTGAAATTGCGTTATTCTATCTATAAAATGCGTGGATTTCCGGAATACTGCATATGCTTCGGTTTTTTTGTTTCAAAAAAGGAAAGTAGATTCGATTATTAATAAATATAAACTTTGACAATTATGAAGAAAGTGATTTGCAGCCAAAAGGCACCGGGTGCCATAGGCCCTTATAGTCAGGCTATTGAGGCCGGTGGAATGGTATTTGTATCAGGTCAGTTGCCCATTGACGCAGCTACCGGAGTGATGGCTGAAGGTGCGGAGGCGCAGGCCCGCCAATCTTTGGAGAATATAAAGCATATCCTGGAAGAGGCAGGGTTAGGTATGGCGAATATTGTGAAGACTACCGTTTTCCTGGCAGACATGTCCTTGTTTGCTGATATGAATAAGGTATATGCCACCTATTTTGACGGTGCTTTTCCGGCACGTTCGGCTGTTGCTGTGAAGGCATTGCCCAAAGACGCCTTAGTAGAGATTGAGTGCATTGCGGTTCGCTAACAAGTCGGCCACAATAAAACTGCTGCCTCCCACGAAGATGAAGTCTTCCGGGAGGCTTTTTTCTTGTGCGGCCCGCACGGCGGTGGGTACGTCAGGATAGCAATGCCCTTCCAGACCTGCTGCTTCGGCAAGCTCCTGCAGTTTGTTTTCGGGCAGTGCCCGCTTCACGCTGGCTTTGGTGAAGTAGTAGGTCGCTTCTCGGGGCAGCAAGGCCAGTACCCCCCGTATATCCTTGTCATTCACCATGCCTATGACGATGTGTAGCTGGCGGTAAGCCTGCTGTTTCAGTTGTTCTGTAATGTAGGTGATGCCTCCTACATTGTGCCCGGTGTCACAAATCAGGGTGGGCGATTCGTGCAGTTTTTGCCAGCGTCCCATCAAGCCCGTCAGTTCCGTTACATGGGCAAAGCCGCTACGCACCGCTTGTCCGTCCAGCCGGTAGCCGGCTTCTTTCAGCAGCGGGAGGGAGGTAAGTACAGTCCGGGCATTTTTCTGTTGGTAGAGCCCTTTCAGTTCGTATTCTATTCCGGGATAGTCCTCACGGTCATTTTCCTCGGCAAAGTAGATGGGAGCGCCCGTTGTCTGTGCTTTTTCCAGAAACACCGGTTTCGTTTCGGGAGTGGTCTCGCCGATTACAACGGGGATATTGCTTTTAATGATTCCTGCCTTCTCTCCTGCGATTTTTGCCAGGGTACTCCCCAGGAATTGAGTATGGTCAAAACTGATGTTGGTGATGATGCATACATCCGGACGGATGATATTGGTACAGTCCAGGCGTCCGCCTAGTCCCACCTCGATTACGGCTACATCAACCTTCTCATCGGCAAAGTAGCGGAAGGCCATGGCAGTGGTCAGTTCAAAGAAGGAGGGATGGAGGGGCTCGAAGAAGCCACGTTCCTGCTCTACAAAACGGATGACGTACTCCTCGGGTATAGGCTGTCCGTTAATCCGGATGCGTTCCCGGAAATCCACCAGATGGGGTGAGGTATATAGTCCGACCCTATATCCCGCCTCTTGCAGTATGGCAGCAAGTGTATGCGAGCAAGACCCCTTTCCATTGGTTCCGGCCACATGAATGCTCCTGAAGCTGCGGTGGGGATGTCCGAAGTGTGCGTCCAGAGTCAGTGTGTTTTCCAACCCTTCCTTGTATGCTGAGCCGCCCACTTGCTGAAACATGGGTGTACTGTTATATAAGTAAGTTAAAGTGTCCTGATAATCCATCTTTTATAATATTTAACGGAGAAGCAATCCTTTCTCCCTATTAATTTGTTATCTTTAAAAGCAACAAAGATAATGCAAACCGAAAGCAATCAAGCTTGCTTGAAATCGCTTGCAGGGTAGCTTATCTTAAATCTGTGCAAAGGTATTAACAATTTAAATCTAACGTGTATGGGAGCTAAAAAAAATTTTGTGATTGATACGAATGTGATTCTTCACGATTATAACTGTCTGAAAAATTTTCAAGAGAACGACATTTATCTTCCCATCGTAGTCCTTGAAGAATTGGACAAATTCAAGAAAGGCAATGAACAGATTAATTTCAATGCCCGTGAGTTTGTCCGTGAGCTTGATTTGATTACCGATGACAATCTGTTCACCAAAGGAGCGCCATTGGGAGAGGGTTTGGGCCGCCTGTTTGTGGTGGCAGGCATGGTGGACTCTCCTCGGGTACGTGATTCCTTTCCCGAACGTATTCCCGACCATCAGATTCTGTCGGTGGCGGACTGGCTTTCCACTCAAAAGCCCCAAATGAAAACCATCCTTGTTACGAAAGACGTGAATCTGCGCATGAAAGCGCGTTCCATTGGTCTGCTGTGTGAGGACTACATTAATGATAAGGTAATCAATGTGGATATATTCGAAAAGTCGAATGAAGTGTTCGAGGGCATTGAACCTGCGCTGATAGACCGCATTTATTCCTCCAAAGAGGGACTGGACATTAACGAGTTCGATTTTGAGGACATCATTCGTCCCAATGAATGCTTTGTGTTGAAGAGTGACCGCAGCAGTGTGCTTGCACGTTATAATCCCTTTACCCATTCGATTTGCCGGGTCAACAAGACAAAGAACTATGGGATTGAACCGCGCAATGCCGAGCAGAGTTTTGCTTTTGAGGTGCTGAACGACCCCAACATCAAGCTGGTTGCCTTGACCGGTAAGGCGGGAACCGGCAAGACCCTGCTGGCACTGGCCGCTGCATTGGGTAAACTTACCGACTACAAGCAGATTCTTCTGGCACGTCCCATCGTGGCCCTATCCAATAAAGACCTTGGATTCCTTCCCGGTGATGCCAATGAGAAAGTGGCTCCTTACATGCAGCCTTTGTTCGATAATTTGAATGTAATCAAGCATCAGTTCGCTACCAATTCCTCCGAAGTGAAACGCTTGGAGGATATGCAAAAAAGTGAACAATTGGTTATCGAGGCATTAGCCTTTATCCGCGGGCGCAGCTTGAGCGAGACGTACTGTATTATTGATGAAGCCCAGAATCTGACCCCACATGAGATTAAGACTATCATCACTCGTGCTGGCGAAGGCACAAAAATGGTGTTTACCGGTGATATTCAGCAGATAGACCAACCCTATCTGGACAGTCAGTCCAACGGGCTTGTCTATATGATAGACCGTATGAGAGAACAGAATTTGTTTGCTCATGTTAATCTGGTGAAAGGAGAACGTAGCCAGTTGAGCGAATTGGCAAGTAACTTAATGTAACGAATCCGTATTTTTCGAGATAAAACTATTTTTATCCCGCTTTCCGACTGCTAAAACGGGGGGAGGCGGGATGATTTCTTTATGGACGATAAATATTGTTATAACATTTTTTTATCGATTTATTGTCTGTTTTGATTAAAATAGTGTATCTTTGCTGAATCTAAAACAAAACTGTCAAATGAAATGAAGCAAACATTTTTTCATCGGTATCTTTCCGCAAAAGTGCTTCCGATATGGACTATTCTATTAATTGATGTGTTTATTATCGTCATATCCTGCATATTGGCCTATGCTCTCCGATATGATTTCCGAAGTATCTTTTTGGAACCTTCTACCATTGACAAGACTGTTCTGTGGACGGTAGTTGTCAATCTTATTTTCTTTCGCGTTTTCCGCACGTATTCTAATGTATTGCGCTTTTCTTCCTTTGTGGATATTTTGCGCATTTTTGTGGCATTGACGGTTTCTTATGCGCTGTTGATGATAATGAGTGTCTTGACGGCAAGCTATTTGGAATTCCGCTTGGCTCCAATCAGTGTGCTGTTCATGTCCTATATCATCAATTTTGCCATGATGGCATGTTCTCGTGTAGTTGTCAAAACTGTTTTCGAGGCGCTGAACTTCGACGGTACTCACAGTGCCAACGTGTTTATTTACGGTGCCAAGGAAGCCGGGGTCAACATTGCCAAGGCATTGCGCGTCAATCTGCGCAACCATTATCGCCTGCGCGGATTCATTGCGGACGAACCTGAGCTTATCAATAAGGTGATGATGGGTGTCAAGGTGTTCCCCAACGATGATACGCTGATTGATGTGCTGAACGACCGTGATGTGCAGACCATCATCATTTCTCCTGCCAAGATGGAGGAACTGAAGAAGTCCGACATGGCTGACCGCCTGCTGGTGCACAACATCAAACTGATGACCGCACCCCCTTTGAGCGAGTGGAACGGCCAGGCGCTGAGCCCCACGCAGCTGAAGGAAATCCAGATTGAGGACTTGCTTCAGCGCAATCCCATTGAGATAGATATCCATAAGGTTGCCTCTCATCTGGAGGGCAAGCGTGTGATGATTACGGGCGCCGCCGGTTCCATCGGCAGCGAAATCATGCGTCAGGTGGCTTCGTTCAATCCCTATAAGCTTATTTTAGTAGACCAGGCCGAGACTCCTCTGCACGACATCCGTCTGGAACTTCAGGATCGTTGGCGCGACATCGATACCGAGACCATCATAGCCGACATCTCCAATGCTACGCGTATGGAGGACATCTTCAGGGAGTTCAAGCCCCAGTATATTTTCCATGCGGCCGCCTACAAGCATGTTCCGATGATGGAGGACAACGTTTCCGAGTCCATCCAGGTGAACGTATTCGGTACGCGCACCATGGCCGATCTTGCTGTGAAATACGGTGCCGAGAAGTTTGTGATGATTTCTACGGACAAGGCTGTCAACCCTACCAACGTGATGGGTTGTTCCAAGCGTATCTGCGAGATTTATGTGCAGTCTCTTGCGAAGAAGTTGCAGAAGGAGGGAGGCCGTGCCACTCAGTTCATCACTACGCGTTTCGGTAATGTTCTGGGTTCCAACGGTTCTGTCATTCCCCGTTTCCGCGACCAGATTCAGCGTGGTGGTCCGGTGACGGTGACCCATCCTGAGATAATCCGTTACTTCATGACCATTCCCGAGGCTTGCCGTCTTGTTCTTGAGGCCGGCAGTATGGGCAACGGCGGTGAAATCTATATCTTTGACATGGGTAAGCCGGTGAAGATTGTAGACCTTGCCAAGCGTATGATTAGCCTTTCCGGTCGCACAGATGTGAAGATTGAGTTTACTGGTCTCCGCCACGGTGAAAAGCTTTATGAGGAACTCCTCAATGTGAAGGAGCTCACAAAACCCACCCATCATGAAAAGATAATGATTGCCACGGTACGTGAGTATGACTATGACGAGGTGAAGGAGCGTATCCAGAAGTTGATTGATGTAAGTTATACTTATGACCAGATGAAAATTGTTGCTGCTATGAAGGATATTGTTCCGGAGTTCGTGAGCAAGAATTCCTGCTTTGAGGTACTGGATAAGAAGGAATAGAAGATAAGGTATAGTATAAAATGAAAGGGTGATAACATCGTTGTAGTGTTATCACCCTTTCATTTTTATTGTCTTCTTGTCACCCTTTTGCCTCATTCATGCGAAGAGAAGTACTTTAGGAACTGCGTACGTTCGAAGGTATTGACTCCCTTCGGGTCGTTTACGTTCAGAATACCTTTGAATTGGCCGATGGTTTCCATGCCTTTGCAGTCCATCCACGCATTGAGAAAACGGATATACTCCTCGATGAGGGTTGCCGAATTCTGATAAAGCACACTGCATATCTCTACAGCCGAAGCACCTGCCAATATTGCTTTGACCACACCTTCGGGTGAGTGGATGCCACCGGAAGCTGCATAATCGAGCTTGTTTACGGCTGCCGAAGCGATGCCTATCCAGCGCAGGGCTTTGGACAAATCAGATTCATTGCTGAATACATTGCCTGATACTTGTATCATTTTCTCAATATTGATGTCCGGCTGATAGAAACGGTTGAACAGCACTACTGCAGCGGCGCCGTTGGCGTACAGCTGGTCTATCAGGGCTATTGGGTTGGTCAGGTTGTCGCCCAGTTTCATGATGACAGGTATCTTGACCGTCTTCTTGATGTGGCTCAGGATGTCGATGTGGCGCTGCTCGAAGGTTCCGTACGTATACTGTACATCCGTCTGCAGGGCAAGGATATTGATTTCCAGTGCATCTGCACCGGCCTCCTCTATTTTTGCGGCAAATTCCACCCAGTCAGCATTCTGATAGCAGTTGATGCTGGCTATGATGGGGATATTGCAAACCTTTTTGCTTTCCTTGATCAGGTTCAGATATTCACCCAGCTTATGTTCGCGGATATATCCTACAAGATAGTCACTGCCTTCGGGGTACATGTTCGGGTCTCCCATCCAGTCAGCCTCCATCATGATTTGCTCTTCAAAGAGTGATTTTAGCACAATGGCACCTGCGCCGGCTTCAGATAGTTTTTGGTTCTTGGCGGCACTGTCTGTTAGTCCGGAGCTGCTGACAATAATGGGGTTTTTGAGTTTCAACCCTGCAAAAGTAGTTTCTAATGTTGCCATGATAATGATCTTTTATGGTTAATAGTTTCTTTCTCCAAAAATTTTGCTTCCTACGCGTATCAAGGTGCTTCCGGCTGCAATGGCTTCGTGGTAGTCGTGAGACATTCCCATGGACAGTTCCCGGAATGACTCTGCATCGGCAAGCCATTTGGCTTTCACTTCATTGAAGAAGCTGCTTAAAGAACAAAACTCTGTTCTGATTTGTTCGTCATTGTCCGTATTCGTGGCCATGCCCATCAATCCGCATATCCGGATATGCTTGAGCTTCCTCCACTCACCAGCCGCCAGCATTTCCCGACATTCGTCAAAGCTGAATCCAAACTTGGTTTCTTCCCGGGCAATGTGCAACTGCAGCAGGCAGTTGACGGTTTTTCCGGCTTTGGCAGCCTGCTTGTCCACTTCGGCCAACAGCTTGTAGGAGTCTATGCCGTGAATCAGCGCTACGTAAGGAACAATATATTTTATCTTGTTTGTTTGCAGATGCCCGATGAAATGCCATTCTATGTCTTTGGGCAGACTTTCGTATTTGGCGGTCATTTCCTGCACCTTGCTTTCTCCGAACACACGCTGGCCGGCACGATACGCTTCTTCTATCGCCTCATTGGGGTGAAATTTGGAAACAGCCACCAACCGTACCTTTTCAGGCAGTTCGCTCAGTATTTGTTTTAAATTCTCTGCAATCATCGTCTTGGGGGGTTAATGAGGCAATGTGCCAATGTGTATATTAGCACATTGGCACATTGCGAGTTACACTTCCGGTTTGTCGTCGGGCTCTGCACTATACGGATATACATCCATCAAGGCAGTTTCCGCTACAGATGCTATCTGGTAGTCAGCCATTGTGCCCTTCATGCCCTCATCCAGTTTCTTCACTGCATCACGCAGGTCGGCTGCCTGCACCAATACCTGGGTAGAGGTTTTCTTTTCCGCACCGCTTTTCTCGTCCAGTGTGATGAATACCAGTTTGCATTTAAACCAGCGGTCGGCAGCTTCTTCCTCGCTGGGGAACAATTCGCTATAGTTGGCGCGTTTGATGTCCGATACGGTAAATTCTCCCGAAATGAACGGTGTCATCTCTTCGATGATACGTGCTTCCGCTTCCGTAAAGCTGAGGGCATCCACCAGATATGGTTCCGTTACCTTCTTATTCATTCCATTTTCCATTGTTTTCTCGTAACGGATCTTACATTCAAACCATGTATGCATTGCCATAATTTTCTGTTTTTAATTATTGATTTATTGTTAGTTAAGTTGCTTTATGCGTGCTTGCACCCGCAAAAAGCAACGCAAAGATATAAAAAGTCAAGCGCAGAAACAAGCATTAGCTTGATTATGCTGAGACATAGTTTTTTTCGCTGGGAGAGTCGGGGATGATACGTATGGGTATAAAATCTGTGTTTGTAACACTTGTTATATTTTAAGTCTTTGTGTTGCACCTTTTTTAAGATTTGTGACTGTTGCCGAAGTATAAATTGGCATCTGTGGAAAGGAGAGTCGGATTTGAGAAGTAAATATCGTGTTTGCAGGAAGTTAATATCCTGCCGACACGATATTTGTTTTTTGTATCACACGTTGTTAATATCCTGCATGACATGATATTAATTTATGTTTCGTAAGTACAGATTCTCAGAGGTAGAGGCATAAAATTACTCAGAGCCGATGCCGGTACACAAAATTATTCCTTTTTCTCTCGGATATCAAAGACTTGTCTCTGTGCGGCTGTCACCGATGGTGTCTCTCAGATTCTTCTTGACTTCGCCATCGTCGGAGAGATGGTAAAGCGGGCTGTACACCGGGGTATAAAGTTCAGCTATGTATTGGCAGACAGTTGGTTTACGAATAAGGAGATTGTCCGGTTTATCCATAGCCGCCACGTCAGATGTCGTTGGCTCGGCATGATAAGGTAGGCAAGAACGGCAAGACAAAACACGATGCCGAACACGGCGACCTTACGTCCCATGTGCTTATAAAATTCGGCAAGAAGCTCAGGTTGCAGAAGTATAGCAGAAAGCTCAAATGCAACTGCATCATGTTTGACCCACGTTCGAAGGTGTACCGGTAAGAATTTTTCGTGTGCGAAGGACTCAGCATGGCAAATGGAACAGATTGCTTATAACTGACACCAAAATGGATTTCTTCAAGGCGTGGAAAATATATTCCAGACGATGGGCTGAAATCAGCAAATTGAACTTGTGAAGCTTGAGTAAGATTATATATTGGGAATGGCGAGGTGTTTTTTAAACGTTCGTTTAATGAACGCAAAGATAAGCTGTATTTTTTGAACTAACAAAATGTTTAATAAAAATATTTTCAAAACAGCTTTTATCTTATTTCAATATATTGAATTACAATAGCATACACCTAATATTTTAAATATTAAAGTTCTGTTCCTTTTCAATTTTTAAGTCTTTGCTTCTTTTCTTGAAAACAGGCGTTCATTAAACGAACGTTTATTGGACACTTCTATGAGTCTAATATCTTCTTTAATAGCCTATTATCATTGCAAAAGTGTACAATACGGTTTGGGTGGGAAAATGTCTCGTTCAAACCGCGAAGCGCACCCGCAACTGAGCTAATTCATTCGAAAGAAAAATCCTAAGTGGCTGAACAACAGAAGTATTGGTTTGCGGCTCGCACCCGTGATAAGCAAGAATTCACAGTCCGGAAATCTTTAGACCGACTTAAATCGGAAGAGCATTTGGACCTTGACTATTACCTTCCTACGCGCTTTGTGGTTTCTCAATTGAAGTATCGTCGTAAACGTAGTGAAGTTCCGGTAATTCGTAATCTGGTATTTGTTCATTCCACCAAACAGACGGCCTGCGATATTTCCAACATTTATAATGTCCCTCTTTTTTATATGAAGGACCTTTCCACGCATTCCATGCTGGTGGTGCCGGATAAGCAGATGGAGGACTTTATGTTCGTGATGGATTTGAATCCTGACGGTGTCAGCCTTGATAGCGAAATGCTTACTGTCGGGCATAAAGTAAAGGTTATCAAAGGAGAACTTAGCGGCATTGAAGGTGAGGTTGCCGTCGAAGCCAATAAAACATACGTTGTAATCCGCATCAAAGACCTTTTGACGGCAAGTGTCAAGGTTCCCAAATCCTATCTGAAAATCATAAAAGATTAATAATTTAAGTTTCGCAAGTCAGCATGAAAGTTTATAAGAGGGTATAAAAGAAGGCATAGAGTTTTCTGTATATCGCAGAAAATGAGTATCTTTAAAGTGGTCAAACAAAATAATACTCAACTCTATGCC